>DASXYR010000295.1:0-2633 GCA_036502385.1 Gemmatimonadaceae bacterium | reverse complement strand
ACACGAAGGTCGGGGACCAGATCTGCGGGGTCGGATATTACAAGCAGTAGGTGTTAGCGATAGAAGTTGTCGTCGTGCATGCCGTCCATGGAATCGCGCAGGACGTAAAAGAACTTTCCCTTCGCGAGAGGGTAAAACCCGTCGAGGTGTTCGAGCTGGATTATCGACGTGATAATTAATTTTCGGTTAGCGCGCCGGTGGGATTCAGCCGGGCAGCGCGCCGGGCCGGCAAGTAACAAGCAACTAGAGAAACAAAGATGAGCAGCAGTGAGATTGCGATAAATGTCACCGGATCACTCGCGCCGACGCCGAAGAGCAGATTCGCGATCACGCGCGTGAGCGCAAACGCACCGGCCAGCCCCGCAATGACGCCGATCAAAGCCAGCGTCATGCCTTGCCCAATCACAAGGCGAAGCACGTCGGATTTCTGTGCGCCGAGCGCCATCCGGATGCCGATTTCCTGCGTGCGTTGCGTAACCGAGTAAGCCATCACGCCGTAAATGCCGACGGCCGCGAGAAGAAGCGCGGCGCAGGCGAAGACGGTGAAGAGTTGCATCGAAACGCGAGGCGTGCCTAACGAGTTCATGACGACATCGTCGTAAGTGTGGACGTTGTAGATCGGCTGATCTTTATCGAGCGCCTGCACTTCGCGTCGCAAGGTGCGAGCGAAGGCGGCAGGGTCGCCGGCGGTTCGAATCACCAGCCCCATGAAATTCCACTGGGAGTCCTGGGCGTGCGGAACGTAGATTTGCATGTCGCCCTCTCCGGTGAGAGAACCCGTCTTCGTGTCGCCGACCACACCGACGATTTCGCGCATGAATTTTTCCTCGCGCCTCTGACCTCGGAAAGCAGCCCAAACGCTGAGGCGTTTACCGATGGCCCCCGCGGGCGAACCGAAATGACGCTTCGCGGTGGTTTCGTTGATGATTACCACCTTCGGTCCGTCAGCATTGTCGCGAGGTTCGAAGATGCGTCCCGAAAGCAGCGGAATTTGCAGGGCGCGAAAATAATCACCGGTTATGGTGGAGAACATCGCGTCTTTCGATTCGTCCGCCGTGAGCGGCCGGCCTTCTGGAATGAACCCGCGTGCAATGGCGTAACCAGTCGGGTTGAGCGGAAGATTGACACTGCCTCCCACAGCTTGCACGCCCGGCTCCGCTTCAAGCCGTTCTATCAACTGACGGAAAAATTCCACGTACTCTTGGCTCTTTTTGTATTTCGGACCCTGCAACGCCACATGGGCGGTGAGAACGTTGTGCGCATTGAAGCCCGGCCGCACCTCCAGGAGACGGAGGAAGCTCTTGATGAGCAATCCAGCGCCGGCAAGCAGCATTAGCGAGAGAGCAACCTCACTAATTAACAGCAGGCTGCGCGCGCTCGCCCGGCGATGTCCTTCGCCGCTGCGTCCGCCTTCTTTCAATGCGCTGGTGACGTTGAGCTTCGAGGCTTGAAGCGCGGGGACGATACCGAAGAGAATGCCGGTAAGCGCCGACACGCCGAGAGCGAACGTCAGGACACGATAATCAATCCCGACCTGCTCGAGCCGCGGTGCGCCTTCGGGCAACATCGACATCAGCACATCGGTTAACCAAATGCTGAGGAGGAGCCCTGCAACCCCGCCGATCGCCGAGAGCAGAATGCTCTCGGTCAGCATCTGCCGAAGGACGCGCGTGCGGCTCGCACCCATCGCGGCCCGGATCGCAATTTCCTTTTGCCGCGCGGCGCTGCGGCCGAGGAGGAGATTGGCTACGTTCGCGCAGGCAATGAGGAGCACGAATCCGACGGCGCCAAGGAGCGCGAGGAGGGATGGTTTTACCTCGCGAACGAGCCGTTCGTGGAGCGTCGAAACAAACACGTCCCAGCCTTTGTTCGTCTCGTGAAACTGCTTGTCGAGCCGCGCATTGATAGCGCTGAGACGAGTTTGGGCCTGCTTCAGATCGACACCGGGATTCAGACGCGCGATCGCCGACCACACGCGGTTGTCGCGCGGTTCTAACGAGAGATTGACTGCGCTCGTCACCCAGATTTGGGTTTGTTCCGGGTATTCAAACCCCGGTGGCGTCACGCCAATGATCGTGAGGGGCATTGAGCTCATCTGGACCTGTTTCCCGACAATGGCCGGATCAGATCCGAAGCGGCGCTTCCATAAGCCGTGGCTGATGATCGCGACGGTTTGCGGCCACCCTTTGTCGTCTTCGGGAACGAACGTTCGCCCGAGGGCAGGCTGGACCCCGAGCACGGAGAAGAACCCGGTCGTCACACCGGCGCGCGGCACACGCTCCGGCTCCCCGCCATCCGCTCCGAGGTGGGCCTCGCCGGTCCAGTAGGCGGCGGTGCTCGCGAAGAGATCGGTTTGTTGCGACCAATCAGTAAAGTCGAGATACGAGATGTTGCTCTCGCTAATGCCGGCCGCAGGATTTTTGCCTTCGATGTAGATGATGCGTTCGGCGTCCGGAAACGGAAGCGGACGGAGGAGAACGCTGTTCACCAGGCTGAAGATGGCGGTATTGGCGCCAATGCCGAGCGCGAGCGCAATAATAGCGACGGCGGTGAAGCTCTTGTGCTTCCGCAGCATGCGGAATCCGTAGCGGATGTCGTGGAGGAAGGTTGTCATCCTTTCCTCAGTTCACGTA
>DASXYR010000294.1:0-8844 GCA_036502385.1 Gemmatimonadaceae bacterium | reverse complement strand
CGTGTCCAACAGCATCCTCGATTTGCCGTCGGTGGGCCAGAAGAGAGGCCAATAAGCGATGATGCACACAACGCGATGGTGATGTCGCCTTTTGCATTTCTCCCCATGTTGCGGCATGGCTCACCGGATCCCGGTTTCCGCCGATGACTCGCAAGACCCGTTGAATCGCATGCGAGTGTTTCAGCTCGCTGGCGAGTTGATTCCCGACTTACGCGGCGGTCTGCTCCATAGAAGCGAACATTTCCGAAGCCTACTCCCGGAGCTCCGGGAAAGATCGAGCGATGCGATTTGAGTACGCATTGGGCTCTGTCCGTGAAAGCATGAGCTGGTACAAATCCGCAACGCCCATCCTTGGCGAGACAACGGTCAAGGATCGCCGAGATCGGCTGGAAGAGATGCGCCGGATGTTACTCGCGATTATCCCAAGAGGACGCGGCAGAACCATGAAGTAGTGGGACGATTGCGGCCTCAGGACTAACGGCCATCCAGGATCGGCGATTAAGTGAGGACCGCGGAGAGAGGCGTTTCGCGCACATCCTCAGTCCTCCCTTAATCATCGATCGTAGATGGCGGTTGGTCCTGAGTCCGCAAGAGTCCGCAATCCGCAATCCGCAATCGCAGGTGAACGTAACCGGAATTGACCCACACCCAACCACCTCACTCCCCAAAAAAAAAAGCGCCCCGCACTATTGCTAGTGCGGAGCGCTTCCGAAGCCTCGAGCGGGCAGCTCTAGTGCTTCGTCTTGTCGACGTTGTTTCCGATCACGCCGCCGAGGATTGCTCCGGCTGCGCCACCGATGATCGCGCCCTTCACCTTGTTTCGGCTGGTGACCGCGCCAATCACTGCACCAGCGCCCGCGCCAATGGCTGCGTCACGCTTGGTGTGCTTCACAACCACCGGAGCCGGCGCCGGAGCGCTGTAGACCGGGGCCGATCCTGACGAGCTGCTGCTCGTGCGGGTGCTCGTCGTGCGACGAACAGGTGCACGATAAACCGTGCGCGGTGCCGCCGATGTGCTCCTCAACGCCGTCGCGCCAGCGGGCGTCGTCCCGTTCCGCTCAGCCGCCGTAATGCTGTCGAGCGGCGTATACGGCTGGCTTGCCGCCGCCGTGGAAAGATCCGAATTCAGCGCACTGTCAGCGGCGGTTTGGTTGTCGCCCTTCGAGCAAGCGAACGCGAGCGCCGCGGCTGGCAGTATTAGTAGCTTTTTGAACATTTTAAAGCCTCCAGTATTGACCACCGCTCAGCGCGACGGTACGTCTCATTACGGGCAGGGTCTGTGCCAATAATGGGGTTTGTTTAAGCGGCTGTAGCGGCGGATAACGCTGGCACAGCCGCCATATCGTCCTCCAGAGAGGCCGGGAGGGTGAGACGGAACGCGCTGCCCTCGCCGGGCATCGAATGCACGGTCAAAGACCCATCCAGCAGTTGAGCCAGACGCCTCGAGATAGGCAGCCCCAAACCGGTGCCTGGCTGCTTCGATTCCGACACCTGCACGAACTCCTCGAAGATCCGCGCGATGTCGTCATTCGCGATGCCGACGCCCTGATCCACTACCTCCAGTTGTACACCCTTGTCATCGTTTCGTTTGCAGACCACCTGAATCGGCTTGCCCTCTCCGAACTTGATCGCATTCGACAACAGGTTCAGCAATATCTGTCGCACCCGCCGCGGATCGCTGACGATGTTGAACGGCTCCGCCTCCATCTCGAGCGTCAGGCTCGATCCGTATTCGTCGGCGAGAGGGCGCACCGTCACGAAGAGATCGTCGATCAACGCCGGGAACATCACCGGCTGAAGCGAGAGCTCGATCTTACCGGCCTCGATCTTCGACAGATCCAGCACATCGTTCACGAGCTCCAGAAGGTGCCGAGCCGCCCGCAGGCTGCGCTGCAATCCTTCCTTCTGCTTCGCGTTCAGCGGGCCATAGATGTTGTCGAGCATCAGCGTGCTGTATCCGATCACAGCGTTGATTGGCGTCCGGAGCTCGTGGCTCATCGAAGCGTAGAACCGATTCCGGGCGCCCATCGCCTGCTCGAGCGCCAGCTGGCGCCGATGCAGCTCCTCGTTCATCTGCGACAGCTTTGCCGCCGACCGCGCCTCGGCCTCCAGCATCGACGTTCGGTGCTCGAGCTCCAGCTCGCGCTTCTGCCCCTCACGTAGTTGATCGGCCTGGCGCTGGATCTCGCGCTGCTTGAGATAGAGATCCACGAACACCGCGACCTTCGAGCGGAGCACATCGGGATTGAAGGGCTTGAACACGTAATCCACGGCGCCCATCGAGTATCCCTTGAACACGTACGCGTCTTCCTTGTTGATGGCGCTCAGGAAGATGATCGGGATCGTGCGTGACCTCTCGCGCGATTTGATGATCTCCGCGACCTCGAAGCCGTTCATGCCCGGCATCTGCACATCGAGAAGGATCGCCGCGAACTCTTCGCCGAGTACGTGCTTGAGCGCTTCCGGCCCGGTGTTCGCACGAATCAGACACTGGCCCAGCGGCTCGAGAATCGCCTCGAGAGCGAGCAGATTCTCCGGCCGGTCGTCCACGAGGAGAAGGTTGACTTGTTCTTCGTTCATACCACTTTCCTCGCACCGACCGTTGCTGGCTCCTGACTCAGCTCGATCAACTTCGGGGCCAGCGCAGCCAGCGAAAGCGTCTCGGCGCTTGGGACCGCCCTGATCGCCGCCGCGGGCATAATCGGAATCTCGGCCGTCCTGGGATCCTGCACCAAAGCCACCCCGCCGCGTCTCGCAATCCGGGCGAGTCCACGCGATCCGTCCTCGTTCGCGCCGGTGAGCACCACGCCTATTGCGCGGTCACCATACGTATCAGCAGCGGACATGAACATCACATCGATGGATGGCCGGCTGAACCGAACCATGTCGTCGGTGTTCAGCGACAGATAGCCGTCCTCGATCAGCACGTGGTAGTTGGCGGGTGCGATGTGCACCGTTCCCGGCGTCAGCGGCTCCTTGTCCTCGATCTCGCAGACAGTCAGTTCGGTCGTGTCCTGCAACAACTCGGTCAGCAGCCGCTCCGAATCCTTGCCTCGATGCTGCACCACGACGATCGGAAGATTGAAATCTCCCGGAAGGCCATGCAGCAGCGTCGACAGAGCGGCCAGACCGCCCCACGAAGTTCCGATGACCACCACCGAGTACGACACTATCTCACCTTCCGGAAAATTTTTTCCGGCGGCGCGATCTGCTGGTAACAGCCCTCGTGCGACATCAGGCGAAGCGTTTCCTTGCTGCCCAGCACCAGCACTCCGAACATCGACAGGCTGTCGTAAAACAGTCCGTGCACCTTCGCCTGGAGCGTCTTGTCGAAGTAGATCAACACGTTCCGGCAGAGGATGACGTTGAACTCGCTGAACGACCGGTCGGTCACGAGATTGTGCTGCGAGAACACGACGTTCTTCGTGAGCGCCTGATCGAAGAGCGCTCCCCCGTATTTGGCCGTGTAGTATTCTGAGAACGACCGCTTGCCGCCCGCGCGGATGTAGTTGTCGGTGTACTCCTGCATGCGCTCCAGAGGAAAGATTCCCGCCTTGGCTCGTTGCAGCACGACTTCGTTGATGTCCGTCGCGTAGATCCGCGCGCGATCGTATAGCCCTTCCTCGCGCAGCAGGATGGCCATCGAGTACACCTCTTCCCCCGTCGAGCAGCCGGCATGCCAGACGCGGATGAACGGATAGGTGCGGAGCAGCGGCACGACGTGTTCGCGGAACGTCTGGTAAAATCCGGGATCACGGTACATCGCGGTCACGTTGATGGAGAGATCGAGCAGCAGCTTCTCCATCATCGCGGGCTCGTGCAGAACATGCTCCTGGAGCGCGCTCACGCTCGACAGCTCCTCTTCTTCGATCCGCTTCCACAGGCGCCGACGGATAGAGGCGTAAGCGTAGGAACGGAAATCAAATCCGTAATGACGGAATATCCCCTCCAGCAGAAGCTCGATCTCGATTCGCTCGAGATCGGGCTTGAACGACTGCCGGTCGGTCTCCATCGGGGAGATGAGCTCTGGAGCTACCGGTACAGCCACACCCGTAACAGTGAGAGAAGCTGCTCCGTATCCACCGGCTTCGTGATGTAATCCGAGGCGCCGGCCGCAATACACTTCTCGCGATCGCCCTTCATCGCCTTGGCGGTCAGCGCGATTATGGGAAGCGTCTTGAACTGATCCATCGCCCGGATTGCCTTCGTCGTCTCGTAGCCATCCATCTCGGGCATCATGATGTCCATGAGAATGGCGTCCACATTCGGATCCTTCTTCAGCTGCTCTATCGCCTGCTTCCCATTCTCGGCGAAGCGCACGATCATGCCGTGGTCTTCCAGCATGCTCGTCAGCGAAAAGATGTTGCGGACGTCATCATCGACGACGAGCACGTTCTTGCCGGAAACGACCGAATCCGCGTCATGCAGATGCTCGAGCATCTTGCGCTTCTGTTCGGGAAGCTTGGCCTCGACCCGGTGCAGGAAGAGCGCGGTCTCGTCGAGAAGCCGCTCCGGCGATTTCACATCCTTGAGGATGATCGTCTCCGCGTACTTCTTGATCCTCGTTTCGTCTTCCGGGCTGAGATCCCTGCCGGTGTATATGATGATCGGCAGATCGTGATTGTTCGGATCCGACTTGACCTTCTCGAGCAGGTCGAATCCGCTCATGCCGTCGCTCTTGAGTCCCAGGTCGAGAACCATGCAGTCGAAGTGCTTCTCCTGGAGCTTGTTGCGCGCTTCCTCGGCAGATGCGACGGCAGAAATATCCACGTCGTCATGCGCGATGAGCTCGACGATGCTCTGCCGCTGCGCCTCGTTGTCCTCGACGACGAGCAGCGACTTGGGAACGGTTTCAATGAAAGCCGAAATTCTCGCGAACGCGGCGTCCAGCGCTTCCTTGCTCACCGGCTTCGCGAGAAACGCGATTGCTCCGGCCTGCAGGCCTTCACGCTTCTCTTCGACACCGGAGATGATGTGCACCGGAACGTGCCGCGTTTCCGGATCGCGCTTGAGACGGTCGAGAACCTCGAACCCGTCCATCCCCGGCATGTCGATGTCGAGCGTTATCGCATCGGGGCGGAATTCACGGGCAGCCATCAACCCGGCTTCACCATCGAGCTCGACGATTCCCTTGTATCCTTTGTCGCGCGCCATGTCGAGCAGAACCTTCGCGAAGTTCTGGTCGTTCTCTATCACGAGCACCGTGCGATCTCCCTCCTCGACGTGCTCCCTGTCGTCGTTGATCGCCGTCTGTGGAACCGCCCGGCGCTCCGGACGATACTGCAGGGCGTCACCCGTCGACTTCCTGCGCTGTGGCCTGCGCCCAATGCCCTGTCTTTGCCCCTGAGGCGTTGCCCGCGCCGCAGTGCTTGGCTGCTGGCGAGCGGCCGATACGAAGTCGTCGGAGTCGATGCGATCCCGATCGATCTCGTCCTTCCGCGGCAGGTAGCGCGCCGGGAGGAAGAGCGTAAACGTGCTGCCCTTCCCTTCGGTGCTCTCGACTCTGATTTCGCCGCCCAGCAGGCGCGCAATCTCTCTGCTGATTGACAGGCCAAGACCCGTCCCGCCGTATTTGCGGCTCGTCGTTCCGTCCGCCTGCTGGAACGCCTCGAAGATCAGGCGCTGTTTGTCCTTCGCAATGCCTATCCCCGTATCAGTAACCGAAAAGGCAACGACGTCGGGAGCGTTCTGCAGCACCGGATTCTGGAAGCGCCGTCCTTCCTTGGCGCGACGGACGAGCAGCGTGACACTGCCCTCCTGCGTGAACTTGAAGGCATTCGACAGCATGTTCTTCAGCACCTGCTGAAGCCGCGCGCCGTCGGTGAAGATCGCCGGCGGTAGATCCGGGTTGAGCTCCACGTTGAAGGCCAATCCCTTTTGCTCCGCCACGGCGTCGAAGCTGCGCTCGACGAAGTCCTTCACCTCGGCTATCTGAACCTCTGTGGAGTTCACATCCATCTTGCCGGCTTCGACCTTCGACAGATCGAGCACGTCGTTGATCAGATTGAGCAGGTCGCTGCCCGAGGTGAGAATCGTTTGCGCGAATTCCACCTGCTTGGCCGACAGGTTTCCGTCCTTGTTCTCGCTGAGCAGCCGCGCAAGGATGAGAAGGCTGTTCAACGGCGTGCGCAGCTCGTGCGACATGTTGGCGAGGAACTCCGACTTGTACTTGGAGCTCAGAGCCAGCTGCTCCGCCTTCTCCTCGAGGGCGAGCCTCGCCCCCTCCACTTCCTCGTTCTTCGATTCGACCTTCCGGTTCTGCTCGGCGAGAAGAGAGGCTTTCTCCTCCAGCTCCTCGTTGACCTGCTGCAGCTCTTCCTGCTGGTCCTTGAGCAGCTCCTCTGAGGTGCGCAGCGTCGTCGCCTGCGCCTCGAGCTCGGCATTCGATTTCTTGAGCTCTTCCTGCTGCTTGCGCAGCTCCTCCGATTGGCTCTGCAGCTCCAGCGTAAGGCCCTGCGACTGCTCGAGCAATTCCGCCGTTCTCATGTTGGCCGCGATCATGTTGATCACGACGCCGACGCTTTCCGCGAGCTGGTCGAGGAAGAGCTGGTGGATCTGGCTGAACGGAAGGAACGATGCGAGCTCGATCACCGCCTTCACTTCGCCTTCGAACAGCACCGGCAGCACAAGCACGTTGCGCGGTGGCGCTTCGCCGAGGCCCGACGTGATCCTGATGTAATCGTCGGGAACGTTCGTCAGCAGGATCGGCTTTTTCTCCAGCGCTGCCTGGCCAACGAGTCCCTCGCCGAGGTAGAAACGGTTGCCGACGTGCTTGCGCTCCTTGTACGCGTAGCTCGCAATGAGCTTTAGCACCGGAACGTTGGCTTCGTCCTCCATGATGTAGAACGCGCCGTGGTGCGCGGATACCAGCGGCGTGAGCTCGGACATTATGAGTTTCGACACGGCCTGAAGATCCTTCTGTCCCTGCATCATGCGGGAGAACTTGGCGAGGTTGGTCTTCAGCCAGTCCTGCTCGGTGTTTTTCTCCGTCGTGGTCTTCAGGTTCGCGATCATCTGGTTCAGGTTGTTCTTGAGCTCGTCGAGCTCTCCCTGCGCCTCGACCGCGATCTGTCTGCTCAGATCGCCGCGCGTCACCGCCGTCGCCACGTCGGCGATCGCTCGCACCTGCACCGTCAAGCTGTTTGCCATCGCGTTCACGTTGTCGGTGAGCGCTCTCCACGTTCCGGCGGCACCGGGCACTTCCGCCTGGCCGCCGAGCTTTCCCTCCGTACCCACTTCCTTCGCGACACGCGTTACTTCGTCGGCGAACACTCGCAGCGAGTCCACCATCGCGTTGACGGTGTTCTTCAGCTCGAGGATCTCGCCGCGCACTTCGACGGTGATCTTCTGCGACAAATCGCCCTTCGCGACTGCCGTCGTGACGAGCGCGATGTTTCTGATCTGGCTGGTAAGATTCCCGGCCAGAGTGTTCACGTTGTCGGTCAGGTCCTTCCAGGTGCCGGCGACTCCCGGCACATTCGCCTGGCCGCCGAGTCTTCCCTCGGTTCCCACTTCGCGCGCGACGCGCGTCACTTCGGATGAGAATCCGCTCAGCTGATCGACCATGGTGTTGATCGTATTCTTCAGCTCGAGGATCTCGCCCTTCACGTCGACCGTCATCTTGCGCGAGAGGTCTCCCTTCGCAACGGCGGTCGTGACGTCGGCGATATTTCTCACCTGACCCGTCAGGTTCGACGCCATGAAGTTCACGTTGTCGGTGAGATCTTTCCACGTACCCGCGACTCCCGGCACGTTGGCCTGGCCACCCAGGCGCCCCTCGGTTCCTACTTCGCGCGCGACGCGTGTAACTTCGCCCGCGAAGACGCTCAAGCTGTCGACCATTGTGTTGATCGTCTGTTTGAGCTCGAGGATCTCGCCCTTCACGTCGACGGTGATCTTTCTCGACAGGTCGCCCTTCGCGACTGCCGTCGTCACGTTGGCAATGTTTCGAATCTGACCCGTGAGGTTGGACGCCATCGCGTTCACGTTGTCGGTGAGATCCTTCCACGTTCCGCCCACGCCCGGCACTTCTGCCTGTCCGCCGAGCTTTCCTTCGGTTCCTACTTCCTTGGCGACGCGTGTGACTTCAGAAGCAAACGCGCTGAGCTGATCGACCATCGTGTTGATCGTATCCTTCAGCTCGGCCGTCTCACCCTTTGCTTCGACGGTGATCTTCTGCGACAAGTCGCCCCGCGCAACCGCTGTCGTCACCGCGGCAATGTTTCGAACCTGGCCCGTGAGGTTACCGGCCAGCGTATTCACGTTGTCCGTCAGATCCTTCCACGTGCCGGCGACGCCCGGCACGTTTGCCTGTCCGCCGAGCTTGCCTTCGGTTCCGACCTCGCGCGCCACCCGCGTGACTTCCGCTGCAAATGCGCTGAGCTGGTCGACCATGATGTTGATCGTGTTCTTCAGCTCGAGAATTTCTCCCTTCGCTTCGGCGGTGATCTTTCGATTCAGATCTCCCTTGGCGACAGCGGTCGTGACGTCGGCGATGTTTCTGACCTGGCCGGTGAGGTTCGACGCCATGAAGTTCACGTTGTCGGTGAGATCCTTCCAGGTTCCACCGACGCCTGGCACTTCGGCCTGTCCACCGAGCTTTCCTTCCGTACCGACTTCCTTCGCAACGCGCGTCACTTCCGATGCAAACGAGCTGAGCTGATCCACCATGATGTTGATCGTGCTCTTCAGCTCGAGAATTTCTCCCTTCGCTTCAGCGGTGATCTTTCTGGAGAGGTCACCCTTCGCGACCGCGGTGGCCAACGGCGACCTGTCCAAGAAGATCACCGTCCCGGTCCGCGGCGAGATCCTGGAGCTGAAGGACACCATCAACACGATGGTGGA
>DASXYR010000293.1:0-8297 GCA_036502385.1 Gemmatimonadaceae bacterium | reverse complement strand
ACACCGAGCTGATTCGCGCGCAGCAGAAGAAACGCGTCGGTGGAATTTCCGAGCGTGAAAAGCAGTACGACGACGAGATACGCCCAGAACCGTTTGGTAAGTCCACCGGCCATCTGATCGATCGAGCCCGCATCTTTATTCGCCTCTGCGTGCTTTGGAACGTCGCGGACGACGATGATGAGAACTATCATCGCCACCAGCGCGGGCACCGCCGAGAGCCAGAAGACGTTGCGGAGGGCTTGCTCGTCGTGCGCCAGCAGACGCTTGGTCCCGTCGAAGGATCCGACTCCCTGCAGCTTGAGGAAGAGGAACGCGAGCAGCGGCCCAACCACCGCACCCGCGTTGTCAGCTGCCGCGTGGAACCCGAACGCTCGCCCCCGCGCGCTGATAGGCGCCGAGTCGGCGAGGAGGGCGTCCCTCGGCGATGTCCGGATTCCCTTTCCGATGCGGTCGGTGAGGCGGATCATCAGAACCTGCGATGCCGTGTGGGCCATGGCAGTGAACGGGCGCACGATCGAGGCGATTCCGTAGCCCGCCACGACGAGCGTCTTGCGGCTTCCGACTTTGTCCGACCACCAGCCGCTCAGGAGCTTGAGCAGCGAGGCCGTCGTCTCCGCCACACCTTCGATGGCCCCGATGAAGCTCGCGTTCGCCCCAAGCACGCTGGCGAGGAATACTGGCAGCAGCGGATAGATCATCTCGGTCGAGGCGTCGGTGAAGAAGCTCACCGCGCCAAGGCCGAGGATGTTGCGTCCGAGCTTTGGCTTCGGCTTATCCGCGGATGTAGACGCTACGATGCGTGTACCTCTGAGTTATCGCCGAGCGTCACCTCACCGGTCACGCCTTCGACGATAGTGTCATCCCCGATGAGAGAGTTGCGCAGCACCGATTTCTTCAGGTTGGCTTTCGCGCCGACGATCGAGTGGCTTATCTCGACGCCATCGAGCACCGAGCCGGCGCCAATCGAGACGTTGGGTCCCACTTTCGATTTCTTGAGGGTGACGTTGTCTTCGATGTAGACGGGATCGATGATTGTGGAGTCCCCGACACTCTTCGGCTTCCGGGCTCGCCCGCGCTCGAGCATCGCCTGGTTCGTCTCGAGCATCGTTTCGATTTTTCCCGCATCGTACCAGCCTTCGACATCTATCACCCTGATCTTCGCTCCTTTGTCGATCATGTACTGGAACGCATCGGTCAGGAAGTACTCGCCCTGATTCTTGGGCTGCCTCAGCACGTGGTCGATGCCCTCGAACAGCAGCTTCCAGTTCCTGATGTAATAGAGTCCGATGTTGGCGCGCTTCGATATCGGGGTTTTCGGCTTCTCGATGATCTTCGTCATGTTGCCGTCCTTGTCGGTCACCACGACGCCAAAGCGCTGATAATCTTCGACTTCCTTGACCCAGATGATGCCATCGGCGTCCACGCTCTTCACCTTGGTGAGATCGGCGTCGAAGATCGTGTCGACGAAGATGATCAGCACGGGCTGATCGACGTGCGGCTTGGCCAGCGCGATGGCCCCCGCCGTGCCGTCCTGCACCTTCTGCTCGATGAACACCGACGGCACGTCGATCTCCGAGCGCGCGAACTCCTCCACTTTTTCCTTCAGGTGTCCCGTGATGTAAATGATCTGCTCGACGTTCCCAAGCTTCTTCAGCTCGTCGAGCACGTACGACATCACGGGCTTGCCCGCGACCTTCATCATCGGCTTCGGCGTGAGGTGAGTGTGCGGGCGAAGCCGCGTCCCCTTCCCCGCCAGCGGAATTATCACTTTCATGGCGCGCTCGTCCCCTCTCGTCCGTATTTGTCGCTCAGGCGTACGACGTCATCCAGCTCCGGCGTCGACACCTCGAGCACGTCGCAGTCGGTGAGCGCGACCATCTGGTGGACAGTCCCGGGCGTGATTCGGAAGGCTTCCCCGAGCTTCAGGTGAACATCGTCGAGCGATCCGGGGTCGCTCTTCACCCGATACACGATCTGGCCGGAGAGCAGGTAGATGGTCTCGTCCTTGACGTTGTGGTATTGCACTGACAATTCGTGGCCAGCGTTGATGTGGAGGATCTTTCCAACGTACCGGTCGGTGAGTGCCCAGATCGTCTCATGGCCCCATGGCTTGGGAACTGTGGCGACCTTCACTCTTCCGGGGCCTGCCTTCTTTGCGTTCTTCTTGGGCATTCGTAAATATCTACACTGAGTCGAGGCACAGCCACTTGTGCGCTTTCGCACGTTGGCGTGAAGTGCGTATTGGGCTCGGGCATAGATTCTGCCCCCCCGTACCGCATGATCCTCTCGCCGAAGCATCTTTCGCGCCTCCGCGCGACGCTGGGTTTGTTCACCAACTACGGCCTTCGCGATTTCGCGAACCATCAGGGTCTGCTCAGTCTGGAAGGTGCCGGTGGCGGCGGGAGCGACGGCGCGCCCAGTGGTGATTCAGCATCGACCGCAAAGGCGTTTCGGGAACGGCTGGTCGAGCTCGGCCCGTCCTATATCAAGCTGGGCCAGGTGCTTTCGACGCGCCCTGATCTCCTGCCGCGACAATACATCGACGAGCTCGAGCACTTGCAGGACGATGTGCCGCCGATGTCGTTCGAGCAGGTCGAGCAGGCGATCGAGGAGGAGCTCCACGCCCGCATCAGCAAGCTTTTCGCCTCATTCGAGCAGGAGCCACTGGGCAGCGCCAGCCTCGGCCAGGTCCACGCCGCGGAGCTGCGCGACGGACGAAGCGTGGTGGTGAAGGTGCAGCGCCCAGGACTACGCGAGCAGCTCAGCGAAGACATCGAGTTCTTTCGTGAGCTGGCGACCTTTCTGACGGAGCACACGTCAGCCGGATCGAGAATCGATTTGATCGGCGTCGTCCAGCAGGTCGAGCGCGCCTTGATCGACGAGCTCGACTACCGCACCGAAGCGCGCAATATGGCGTCATTCCGCAAAATGCTCGCGAGCTTTCCGCACATCCTGATCCCTCGGGTGATCGACGCCTATACGACGCACAAAGTCCTCACCTCCGAGCGCATCAGAGGCGTGAAGATCGACGAGATCCCGCCAATCAGCCGGATCGATTACGACTTCTCCGATCTCGCCGACGAATTCGCCCACGCTTACCTCCAGCAGATAACGGACAGCGGTCACTTTCACGCCGATCCGCATCCGGGGAACGTGTTCATCGTCCTCCCGGGCCGCGAGAATCCTCGCACTCCCGCGGAAGCCGCCGCCGACGACCGTCGGCAGGTGGTGAGACCCGGCGCGACAGCGATCACCCAGTCCGAGAACGAAGCGAAGAAGCTGGCCCTTGCCGCCGCGGCGCCGACCGATCCCAAGCTCGCGTTGATCGACTTCGGGATGACGGCACACCTCACCGGTACGATGCGCGACCACGTGGTGCGTCTGCTGCTCGCGATGGCCGAGAACAACGGCGATGCCGCGGCGGAAGCGTTGATCGAGAGCGGAGAGGCGCCCGAGGAGTTCAACCGCGCGGCTTACACTCGCGATGTGTCGGCGCTCATCGCCAGGCACGCCAACCAGACGGTGGAGGACACGCCTGCCGGAGTCATCCTCTACGAGATGATCTCGATCGCATTCCGCGACGGGCTCAAGCTCCCTGCGGAGCTGACACTCCTCGCCAAGGCGCTGTTCAATCTCGACGCAGTGACGAGGGCGCTCGACCCGAACTTCAATCCGACGCAATCGATTCGCGAGTATACGGCGCAGATCGCGAACAAGCGCGCGCAGCGCGACATGTCCCCACGCCGCCTCTTTCAGATGGCCGCCGAGACCTCGGATCTCATTCGGGCCCTGCCGCATCGTCTGGATATTCTCACCCAGAAAATGGTTTCGGATGATTTCGCCGTTCGCGTTGACACGCCACAGTTGGGCTCGTTACTCCTCGGGCTCGAGAAGGTCGCCAATCGCATCTTCACCGGCCTCGTGCTCGGCGGACTTCTCGTGGCGAGCGGACTGCTGATGGCTTATCAGCGGAGTCTGGGCATGATCGGGTTTCTGCTCTCCGGCGCCCTTGGACTGTGGATGATCTTTACGATTCTGATTCAGGACCGGCGCAGCAGGCGGCGCAAGGGAAAGTCCTAGTCCCAACGCAGGACGATCTTTCCGAACGTCCCGTTCGAATCCATCAGCTCGTGCGCCGCGCGGATCTCCGCGAACGGCATGACGCGATCGATCACCGGTTTGAGTAACCCCGCCTCGAACAGCGGAATCGCGTGCGTGGCGAAGTCCCTGGCCAGCGCGATTTTCTCCTCGAGCGGTCTCGCGCGCAGCACGGTTCCAACCATCGTGAGGCGTTTTCTAAGCAGCAGCCCCATGTTGAACTGCGCCGTCGCTCCGGAAGTGAGACCCACCACGACCATCCGCCCACGCAGCGCGAGCACGCGCAGATTTCCTTCGAGATATTTCCCGCCGACAAGGTCCACCACGACGTGCACGTTCTCCTTGCCAACGGCCTTTTCGACGCCGTCGGCCCAATCACCCACCGAGGCGTCGACCGCGGCATTCAGCCCGAGCTCCTTCGCGCGCTCTAACTTTCCCGCCGAGCGCGCGGTTCCAATCACGGTTGCTCCCGCCGCGCGCGCGATCTGCAGCGTCGCGGTTCCGACGCCGCTTCCCACCGCGTGAATCAACAGCGTCTCGCCCAGCTTGAGGTCGAGCCGATTGAACAGCGCGTCGTAGCCCGTGAGAAATGCTTCGGGAATTGCGCCTGCATCTTCCCACGACATCGACCGGGGAACCGGAATGGCCTCCCGCTCGTGCACGCACAGATACTCGGCGTGCCCAGCCCCGCCGACCAAACCCATCACCCTGTCGCCGACTTTCCAGAGCGCAGCCGCCTCGCCGACTGCATCCACCTCACCGGCGTATTCCATCCCGCTGATGTCGGCTGCAACACCCGGCGGCACGGGGTAGTTGCCCTCGCGCTGCATGAGATCCGCGCGATTGAGCGCTGATGTCCTCACGCGTACCCGGATCTGCCCGATTCCCGGCTCGGGTTTGGGCCGATCCTCGAGCCGCAGAACTTCCGGCCCGCCGGGTTTGGTGATGACGACAGCTTTCATGAGATGCGCAAGCTATCACGTTGAAATGAAAAAGGCCGCCCCGTTGACGGGACGGCCTTTTTCTCTGTGGGCACTAATTATCTGAGCTTGTTGCCGTTCGGATCCCACACTTCGACCGTGCCGAGATTCCGGGCGCGAATGGGCGCCTCGATCTTGGAGAGATCGCCGGCCACGACAACGATCACGTTGTTCGGAGTGAGCTTGCTCGCGGCCACCTGCTGCACATCGCTCGGCGTGACCGCCGAGAGTCGCTCCCGGTAGGTCTTGTAAAAATCGAGCGGCAACCCCCAGATGATGAGGCTCTGAAGACTGGCCGAAAGACCCTGAACGCTCTGCACCGAGTTCGGAAAGCCCGAAACCAGATTGTTGACCATGCTCTGGAGCTCCGGCGCCGGCACCGATTCGGTCGCGATGCGCTTGTATTCGCCGAGTGCTTCTACCAACGCAGAATCCGTAGCGTTCGTCCTCACCTCTGAGTTGACGCGGAACGCGCCCGCGCCCGGTCTCAGATCGAGTCCGCTGAACGCCCCGTAGGTGTAGCCGTGCTTCTCGCGGAGGTTCATGTTCATTCGCGAGCTGAAGCCGCCGCCGAGGACGTGGTTGAGCGCGACCATCGAGATGTAGTTCGAATCGGTAGCCTGAAATCCCGGCTGCCCGACGACGATTGTCGACTGCACCGAGCCCGGCCTGTCGACGAGAATCACTCTCGTTCCCGTGCTCGCACGCAACGGATTCACTACGGCTGGCAAAGACGCCCGGGTCGCTGTCCATCCACCAAACGCCTGCTCAGCAACTGATCTCGCGTCGGCGGGTGTGATATCCCCGACGATTAGGAAAGTTGCTGCCGATGGCGCGAACATCGATTTGTGCCACGCAACCACATCGTCCCGCGTCAGCGCTCCGATGGTCGTCAGGTTGCCGCTCGTCGGCCGGGAGAACGGCGCGGTGCTGTCGAACGCCGCCCGAATGAACGCATCCGCCGCGAGGCCGGATGTCCGCGCGTGCGCCTGCTGATACGCGGCCAGCGCCTGATTCTTCACTCGGCCGAATTCGCTCGCCGGAAAGCTCGGCGCGATGATCGTCTTCGCCGCCAGCGACATCGCCTGCGGGAATACGTTCTTGAGCGACACGACGTCGGCGAACGACGTGCTGTAGCCCGCCCCCGAGCTGTACTGAGCGCCGAGCCCGTCCATCGCGCGCGCGATGTCAGCGCCCGTCATCGTGCCGGTGCCTTCGGAGAGAAGGCGCCCCGCCAGAGATGCGAGGCCGCTCTTGGCCGCGGGCTCGCGCTGAGCACCCGCGTCGAGAATCAGTCTGCCCTCGACCACCGGGAGCGTGTGCTTCTCGACGAGAATCACCTTGAGCCCGTTCGCGAGCTGGAACTGCTCGACAGAGGGGAAAACGTACGGGCGAAGTGGACCCGGAGGAGGTGGTTGCACGGTCTGCGCGAGCGCCGCATCCGCGGCGAGAGCAACCGCGAACGCGACGGCTGACGCCAGCCAGCGGCGTGAGATCGTTGAGCTATTCATTACGGCGTCCTCGTCGAAGATGTCTGGGTTGCAACTTTAGCGGCGGGAACGTACACCAGGATCGCACGGTTCGTCGACACGAGGCGCTCGTGCGCGAGCGCGTTGAGATCCGCGAGCGTCACTCGGTCGAACTCGCCGAGTACCTTGTTCACGTGGTTGGGGTCGTGGAAGAACGTCCACCCTTCCGCCAGACGATCAGCCCTGCCGCCGAATCCACCGGTTGTCTGAAGTCCATCGACGAACGCGAAGCGCTCCGATGCGCGTGCCCGCTCCAGCTCGGGCTGCGTGAACGACGACGCGCCGGCCAGCTCGACGAGCAAGGCGCGCTCGAGCGAGTCAGCACTGGCGCCAGGCTTTCCGGTCGCCTGGAAAATGAGCATGTCGGCGCCATCGGCCAATCCGAAATTGAAGCCGGCGACATTCGTGGCAACTTGCTGTCTGCGAACGAGCGCGTCATAGAGGCGCGACGAGCGGCCACCGCCCATGACGTCCGCGAGAAGGCTCACGATCGGGGCGCGAAGATCTTTGGCGGGGGGCACGCGATACGCGACGTACACCGCCGGCGCCGGGGCCTGCTGATCCTGTACGACAATCCGCTGCTCGCGTCCGACCGTCGCCGGCAACGTCATCCGGGCAAGCGGGGGTGCGGCTGGCCCGCGCGGGATCGGCGCGAAATACTTGCGCACCATCGCCTGCGCCTGCGGGACATCAATGTCGCCGGCGACGACGAGCACGGCATTGTTCGGAGCGTAGTATGTGCTGAAGAAATTTCTGACGTCCGTGACGGAGGCATTCGAGAGATCCGTCATCGAGCCGATGACAGAGTGATGGTACGGGTGATCGTCGGGGAACAGAAGCTCTTCGGTTTTTTCGACCCAGGTTCCGTAAGGCTGATTGTCGACGCTCTGGCGTCGCTCGTTTTTGACCACTTCGCGCTGGTTGTCGAGCTTCTCCTGCGTCAGCGTCTGCGTGAGCGTTCCCATGCGGTCCGACTCGAGCCAGAGCGCGAGCTCCAGCTGGTTGGATGGGATCTGCTCGAAGTAGTTCGTCCGGTCCCAGCTTGTGGTTCCGTTGATGTCCGCGCCGGCTCGACCCCCGGCGGCCTCGAGAAGCGCCCAGTGCTGGCCATCGGCGACGTTCTTCGACCCCTTGAACATCATGTGCTCGAATAGATGCGCGAAGCCGGTCTTGCCGGGCTGCTCCATCTTCGACCCGACGTTATACCATAGAAGAACTGCCGCGACGGGCGTGGAATGATCGACGTGATAGACGACCGTCAGCCCATTCGGCAGCGTTTCCTTGGTGAAATCGATTCGCAGCTCGGGACTCTTCGCCGCCTGCGCGCCGGCGGTGCCGCCGGCAAGAAACAAGAGAGAGACCGCAAGGTAGCGGAGTCTCATTCGACCTCCATGAATTTCCTGGGTGCCGGCAGCTGGACGGGAGCTGCCGGAAGAACCACTAAAGTAGGAACAAGTGACGTTCCGCGAAAGAACGGCTATGAGCTACTGCGGCGTCAGGTCGGAACTCTGTGTTTCGTGCCAGCGATTGGCCGCTCTGTATGGCAGAGGGTTAGGGTCTGCGAGACCGGTGAGACCGGTGAGGATTTTGTTACTCTCAGGGTTGGAGCGGGGGATGTTGCTGAAATTCAATTCTTTCGATTGAAAGCCGCCTCCGGCGCCAGAAAACAAATCAAACTTCTCACCGGTCT
>DASXYR010000292.1:0-8155 GCA_036502385.1 Gemmatimonadaceae bacterium | reverse complement strand
TCTGCTCGGGCCAGCCGCCTCGGCGCGAAGCAACTGGCGGATGCGCTCCGCGGCGCCGGGCGATGCATCGATCGCCGCCGCAATAGTGGGATGTCGCACGCCCGTCGCGGATCGCCAGCGGTCCAGAATCTCGGCGATCATCGCCGACAGCTGGTTGTAGCGCTCGCGCACGGCTCCGGTTTTCTCGGCAGCGACACCGCTCGTGGCGACCACGAGCACGTAGCCAGCGGGAAATGGAATAGTGCGCTCGAGACGAACAGGACAGAACGCGTATTGCATCAGCGTCCCGGCGCTCGCGCACAGTATCGCCGTGTGATCCTCGCTCCCGCCGAACGTTCCGACGCCCCGCTCTCCCGCGAGCTCGCCGAAGCTCTCACCATTCTCGATCGTGCCGAGGTATTCCGCGAGCTGCTCATTGGTTTGGATCGCGCGCCGGTAGATATTGCGCGATTGGATGTCGTTCACGCGCGCGACCGCCAGAAATATTGCGACGACGAGGGCGCTCGAGCTGCTCATTCCGGCGGCTTGGGGCAGATCGCTGGCGAAGGCGATGTCCGCGCCAATTAGCGGCGTCGGGAAGTTGCGCACCACCCGCCGCGCGACTGTGTGGACGTAGGTGGACCAATGCCCGGGCGGCGATGTTGGTTCGGGCAACGCGTGCTCGGAAATGCGTTGGTCGAGCGTCTCACCCGTGATTGCGTCGTGAACGCGCAGACGATCATCGTGTCGTGGTGACACCGCGACGCACATGCCGCGTTCGGCTGCACAGAGGAGGCTGCGGCCGCCTGCATAGTCGGTGTGTTTGCCGAGGAACTCGATGCGTCCCGGAACCCAGAATCGGAACATCACGCCATCGGCAACACCGGCAAGCCGCACGAGAGCGCCTTCAGCCCGATCCATCAACGCCTGCTTGCGACCCGCTTCGTGCTCGCTCATGCCTGCGGCCACGAGCGGTGACTTCGTGTCGCTCACAGTGGCTCGCTCACAACCGCGCTCTCACGCCGGGTCTCTCACAACCTCACCGCGACACCCTTGAGCCGCGCGGTCACTCCGGGAATGTCGGCGCGGTGCGACAGGTCCAGAACCGGCGCATCTGCGTGGATCACCCTGAAGCGCATCCCCAGCACGTCGATCGCGTACTGAATCGCCGCGGGGAGCTCGAGCTCATTCCGCGTCGACGGTGGTACGTCGCGGCACGCGCGGAAGATCTCCGACGTCAAGTGCCAGCAATTCATGCTGACCTCGGCCGCCGGTCCCAGCGTAGCGATCGCCGATGGATCCGGCTTCTCCACGATCCGGCGAAGATATCCGTCCGCTCCGACGTCCAGAATCGCGTATGCAGCAATCCGCTCGGCGGGGATGTTGCCGTGCCGGATCAGCCCCTCGCGTGAGAACCCGACTCCCGCCGGCTCCGTCGCCCTGCGCAACGATTCGAGCACCGCGGTCGGATAATAGTTGTCCGAGTTGAGAACAACGAATGGCTCGCCGGCTGTGAACTCTTCGGCCGCGAGGATGGCGTCCGCCGAGCCGTCCGGCGCGAGCTGCGTCGCGAAGCTGACGCGAAAGCGCGTCGGAATCGTGGCTCCGCCATACCGATCACGAATCGCGTGATCGCCGGCCGCCACGACGATGCAGATCTCCGTGAATCCGGCATCACCGAGCGCACTCAATGAGTAGTCGAGAAAGGGACGCCCTACCGGAATCAACGCCTTGATTCCGGCATCCGCAGTCGCCTTCTGAACTGGCGTAAGCACGACGTCGTTGTTCGCCGCCTGCATCCGCGTTCCACGGCCGGCGGCGAGAATTACGGCTTTGGTGCACGGGCGGCGCGCGGCAATCGCCGACGTCTCGCCGCCGACAAGCTCCGGCTCGCCGGCCCACACGCGCATGACGACGCGCAGCAACACGACGCCGCTTATCACGAAGGCCACCGCCCAAAGGATGCTCTGCGAGATTCTGCCGTAGATGAGACTCCCGGTACCGAAAAGGCCGGCGTAGACGAACATCACGCCGGCGGTCCAACCGAGCATCATCTGCGGCAGGCTGTCTGGAGAGGGGGGAAGCGACGACTCCGCGCGGAACGCTGCCCAGCCGCGTCCCGCCGGGCGCGTCAGCTCGTAGAAGCGCAGGAGAGTCGCGTGGTCCACCGGCGCCGTCATGAGCGTCACCGTGATCCAGACCACCGTAGTCACCCCGACAGTCGTGAGGAGCGGCACGGGATCGGGAATGTCCGCGCCGAGCTTCTTCGCGACGAAGAACGCGAGTGAGATCAGAAACGAGGACATCATCGCCGAGATCTCGCTCCAGGCGTTGATGCGCCACCAGAACCAGCGGAGGAGATAGATCAGGCCGGTGCCAGCCCCGACCGAGAGAAGAAGCTGGAACGCCTCACTGGCGGTGGAGAGAAACAATGTGAATACGCCGCAGAGGATCATCAGCACCGCGGTGAGCCCGCGCGAGATCCACAGGTAGTGGCGCTCGGATTTTCCCGGCGCCAGAAACCGTTGATAGAAATCGATGACGAGATACGACGAGCCCCAGTTCAGATGCGTCTCGATGGTCGAGCGGTATGCGGCGAAGAGGGAGGCGACGATCAGCCCTTTCATCCCGGCCGGAAGCAGCGTCAGCATCGCCGGATACGCGAGATCATTCCCAATCAGCGCCGGGTTCACCTGCGGCAACGCGCGCTGGATATCGGCGAGCGTGGGAAAGACGAGCATCGAACAGAGCGCGACGATGATCCAGGGCCACGGGCGCAGCGCATAGTGCGCGACGTTGAACCAGAGGGTGGCGCCGAGCGCGTGTCTCTCGTTCCTCGATGCGAGAATCCGCTGCGCGATGTAGCTGCCGCCGCCCGGTTCGGCGCCCGGGTACCATACAGACCACCACTGGACTGTGAGCGGAATGACGAGCACCGTGACGGTTAGCGTCGTGTCGTGGAAATCAGGCAGCAGTGAGAGTGTTTTCGGATCCGTCTTGGCGAGGAGTCCGGAGAGACCGCCGACCGCGGGATGATGCAGCGAGACGTATGCGGCGGCTATCACGCCGACCATGGCGAGCACGAACTGCACGAGGTCGGTCGCGAGCACGCCCCACAGTCCCGAGACCGCGGCGAAGAGGACGACCGCCGTGCCGCAGACCGTGATCGTTTCGAGACGCCCCCAGCCGAGCATCACATTCGCGATCTTGACGGCGGCGAGCGTCACCGTCGCCATGATCATGATGTTGAAGAAGAGTCCGAGGTACACCGCGCGAAAACCGCGCACCGCCGCGGCGGGACGCCCCGAGTAGCGGAGCTCGTAGAACTCGAGGTCGGTGAGAACGCGCGACCGTCGCCACAGCTGGGCGTAGAAGAATACAGTCGCCATGCCGGTGAGCAGAAAGGCCCACCATACCCAGTTGTACGAAACGCCGTGCGATCGCACGAAGTCCGTCACCAGGTTCGGCGTATCGGTGCTGAAGGTGGTCGCAACCATCGATGTGCCGACCAGCCACCACGGTGCGGACTGGCCCGACGTGAAGAACTCCGCCACGCTCGATCGCGCCCGCCGCAGATAGAACATTGCGGGGAGATAGCAGAGCACGAGGCTCACGACCACGATCACCCAATCCAGCCGCGTCAGTTGCATGCGGAGCGATTCCTCGGAAATGATCCAGCGGGTGAGCTCGCGCTATCGCGCGCGCGCTTCCAGCGTCAGCACCTGGAACGGCGCGAGGCGAATCTCTCGTTCTTCGCCGGCTCGAAATTGAACCGGCTGGCGCCCGCGGTCCATGGCCCACGGACTGCTCGCGGAATATCGCCGTGGTGCGTCGGCCGGCAGCTCGAAGACACGCTCGACGTCGATCGAGATACTCTGCGGCACGTTGCCCGGATTTCGCAGCGTGAGAATTCCTTTTCTGGGCGACCACGACGCCCAGCCGTAAGGCTCGAGGCGCAGCGGATCTCCGCCAACCCAGTGCGTATCGACGAGCGTGTCGGCGTTGCTGCGCGACCACTTTGCGCACTCGGCGATCGTGTCCCAGTTATCTCGCGAGAGCAGAGCTGGAGTGATGTACATCTCCTGCAATTGCGTGCCGGTGCCGAAGTACGATCGGACCTCCGACGAAAAGTCGTTTCCTGGATCGATCATCAGGTTGTGCGCGGATCGCGCATAGATCATCCCGTGGAGCATGAGCGAGTTGAGCGGATACAACGCTCCGGCGCGCACCACGTGCTCGTACGTATCCGCGTCGCGATATGTGATCCAACGCTGCCGGCTGGAGCCGATCCCCGCGAACTCGTGGTCCTCGCCGCCGCGCCAGATCGAGTCCGCGTAGCGGAGCCAGAAGGGCGACGGATACGTACCGGTCGTGAGGTTGACGTACAGGTCGGGCTTCTCGCCGCGCAACTCGTCAATCAGATGGATCGCCGCGTCGAAGTCGCTGTCGAACGGACTTCCGGGAAAGGTGCTGGATGAGTTGCCCGTCCCATCGAACTTGAACTGATTCACGCCGTAACGGCGCATCATATCGATGCAGGTGTCGCGGAAGCGCTTGTAATAAACGGGTCCGGATAGCGCGAAGCCGTCGTCGTTTGTCTCAAACCCCTGGGCTTTCCCGTAAGTGAGCCGCTCCTCGCGCGGCTGGCCGTATCCACCCCAGGGCGACATCCACACGCCGGGAGCCGCGCCGTAGCCGTGCGTGGCTTTCGCTACGTTCGCGAACCCATTCGGAAACCCGGCGTTGAAGTGCCAGAGGGTTTTCGGATCATCCCAGCCGTCGTCGAACAGGAACGAATCGAGAGTGACGCCTCGCTTCTGGTGCAGCTCCGTTCCGAACGCGGCGATCGCTGCAAGCGCCGCGGCCTCGTCGAACCTGCTGAAGTAGCCGATGTCGTACCAGGAGTTGTAGTGCAGAAAGGTGCGATAGGGATGCGCCCGTTCGCGCTCGACGTAGGCGAGGAAGTCGCGCCGCATCTGGCCCGGCCGCGCGACGCCGGTGACCGAGCTCACGGTGAGTGCGGTACCGGCTCTGAGCGGGAGCGTGCGGGACATGCGGCAGCGCACCCGGTCGCCGTCCACGCCGTTGTTCGCGAGTGGATGCTCGAAGCCGAAGAATGCATTCGCCGCGACGATCGGTGTGCCGCGCACAGTGCCGGTGACGACCGCGTTCGGCGCGTTGAAATCGAGAAGCGTGATCTCGCGCAATGGAACGTCGCCGCCGAGCGCGCGGAGCGTGAGCTCCTGTCGGATGTAGTGTGACCCATCGCGGAGGAGCCCGCGCCACACCGCCTCGATTTGCCCCGATGCATCCTGGAGCGTGAGCGTTACGCTTCGCCCACCCAGGCGCTCAGCCAGGCGGGAGGCGCGCGGATTAGCGTTAAGGATCTCCGTCCGGGGCGGCGTTGTGATTCGCATGTCGCCTGCCGCGATGGTGCGCTTATCCGCCAGGGTGAGAGTAAACGCATGCGCGGGGACGGGGAGCGCCGCGGCGTTCAGTCCATCGCTCAACCGAACCGGTCGAAATATTCCTCCGGCGATGCTCCAGACCGCGGTGATCGCATCGTTTCCGAGAGTGAGGTCATCGGCCGTGACCACGACGCGCGCAGGAAGGGGTTTCTCCGCAGCATCGAGTAACTCAAGCCCGTTCAATAATCCCACCCTACCGAGGCCAGCTTGCAATGCGCCAAACCCCAGCGCCAGATGCGCCCCATGATCGAGGAATTCGCGTCGCGTCACGGCACCTGGCCGGCGCGCGGAATGCTTTGGCACCTTATGGAACTTCACGCCGTAGAACCAACAGAGTGATCTGCCGTTCGTCAATGATTGGACGGTTTCGCACGGAATCGGCTCTTGACAGGATCGCCGATTCAGAGTTATGCTCACCAAAGATCGATCAACACTCGCAACGGATAGCAACGACATCGTGATCCGCAACAGCCAGCTCCTTCTCAGCCTTATTACGTCCCTCCTCCTTATCGGGGTGGGGCTTATCGGCTTTGGGAAGAGAACTGGTCCAGCAACGATGTAACACGGACTTCGCGCCTCTTCCCGCAACGGGAGAGGCGCTCGGTGACAGCGAAGGGCCTCTCTCCAAAACGGAAGAGGCCTTTCGCTTTTTTGTGCTCATGCAATCACCGCCAATCGGAAAACCGTAATGCGATCCGACACCATCAAGAAGGGATTCGAGCGCGCGCCGCACAGAAGTCTCTTGCGCGCGACGGGGCAGATCCGGGACCGTGGTGATTTCGACAAGCCGTTCGTCGCGGTGTGCAACTCTTACGTGGACATCATTCCTGGTCACGTACACCTCCAGGAGTTCGGAAGAGTCGTGAAGGATGCGGTGCGCGCCGCCGGTGGAATCCCATTCGAGTTCAACACCATCGGCGTCGACGACGGCATCGCGATGGGGCACGAGGGGATGCGATACTCGCTCCCCTCGCGCGAGCTGATCGCCGATTCGGTGGAGACGATGATCCAGGCGCACTGCTTCGACGCGATGATCTGCATCCCCAACTGCGACAAGATCGTGCCGGGGATGCTGATGGGCGCGGCGCGCGCGAACATCCCAACGATCTTCGTTTCGGGCGGACCGATGGCCGCGGGGGTGGATCGCGGTGGTCAGAAAGTGGATCTGATCTCGGTGTTCGAAGCCGTCGGCGCGCGCGCGTCGGGGGCGATCGACGACACGCGTCTCGAGGAGCTGGAGATCGCCGGCTGTCCAACCTGCGGAAGCTGTAGCGGCATGTTCACCGCCAACTCGATGAACTGTCTCTGCGAAGCGCTTGGCATCGCGCTGCCGGGCAATGGGACGATTCTCGCGGTTTCACCGAAGCGGCACGAGCTCGCGCGAGCTGCCGCGCATCAATTGCTGAATCTTCTCGAGCGCGGCATTCGCTTTCGCGACATCGTCACCGCCGACGCGATCGACAACGCCGTTGCGCTCGACGTCGCGATGGGCGGCTCGACCAACACGCTGCTCCACGTCATCGCGGTCGCGCACGAGGCGGGGGTCGAGTATCCGCTGGCGCGATTCAACGAGGTGGCCGAGCGCGTGCCGCACCTGGCGAAAGTCTCGCCCGCGTGGGACGTGAATCGTCAATGGCACATCCAGGATGTCGATGCCGCGGGCGGCGTATCGGCGCTGCTCAAGGAGCTGTCGAGGAAGTCGGGGACGCTTTATCTCGACGCGCTCACCGTCACCGGCAAAACCGTCGGGGAGAATCTCGAGGGCGTGCGGAATCTGGATGAGCAATGCATCCGTCCGATCGATCAGCCGCACTCGGCGCGTGGAGCACTCTGTGTACTGTTCGGCAATCTCGCCCCCGACGGCGCGGTGATCAAAGTCGGCGCCGTCGAGCACCACGACTACACCTTCCGCGGCCCTGCTCGAGTCTTCGAAGACGAGGAGTCGGCGATAGCGGCGGTGCGCGTCAATGGCATCCGCTCGGGTGAAGTCGTCGTCGTGCGCGGCGAGGGCCCGCGCGGCGGACCGGGAATGCGCGAGATGCTGTCGCTGACGAGCATGCTCAAGGGAATGCCGATCGGCGGCGAAGTGGCGCTGCTCACCGACGGACGATTCTCAGGAGGAACGCGCGGGCTGTGCATCGGCCACGTGTCTCCCGAGTCCGCCGAGGGTGGCCCGATCGGACTTCTGCGCGACGGAGACATCGTGTGCATCGATCTGCCTGAGCGCAAGCTCGACGTAGAGCTGACTTCGTCAGAGCTGCGTGCGCGTCGCGCCCAATGGGTCCAACCCGAGCCGCGCTACCTGCGGGGATGGCTCGCGCGTTACGCGACGATGGTGACAAACGCGGGGCGCGGTGCAGTGCTCGACCTGCCGTCCACGCGCAAGGATGTTGAGTCAGCGAGTGAATCGATGGGATTCGCGATCGACGCAATTACCTACTCGACGCGCGAAACCTACAGACCAAAAGCGGGTGTAAGCAGATGACCGGCGAGCAGTTCCCACTCCCCGCGCACCGCGGACCGCTTCCCGCGGACCGCCTCCCGCCCCCCGCGGACCGCTTCCCGCCTCCCGCGGACCGCCTCCCGCCCACCGCCTCTCGCACCGGTGCCCAGGTGATGTGCGAAGCCCTCGTGCGTGAGAATGTCGAAGTCATGTTCGGCATTCCCGGTGGCGCGATCATGCCGTTCTACCACGCGATGTGGGAGTA
>DASXYR010000291.1:0-4322 GCA_036502385.1 Gemmatimonadaceae bacterium | reverse complement strand
CCAGTGCCAGAGGACAAAGTCGAGATCACCACGAGAATCGGAATCACGCGATCTGCCGATTGGCCGCTTCGCTGGATCGTGCGCGGAAATCGCTTCGTTTCAAAGGGCAAGCTTTCCGGCTGAACTGGGTCAGCTTTTGGTACGGCTTCGAAACCCGACTCTTGGAAGCAGAGGGGAATGGGGGGAAGACCGGTGAGACCGGTGAGAAATTCGATTGTTCAACAAAGAGCATTCTCCTCGATTTGTTCACCAACAAACAGCATTCTCACCGGTCTCACCGGTCTCGCAGATCGTGGCCGCTTGGCATCAGAGTGGCTAATCAGTGGCAAGAAACACGAAGGTCGGAACCGAACTAACTCCAAGCTGACACAATGGCAAAAAAAACGGCCCCCTCGGGGGCCGTTTGGCTCTTATCGCCGGGCGCGCCGATAGCTGCTATTCCCGATCGATCGAGCTTCCAAAGTTGTAGCGGACTCCGAACTCGAAGAACGACAAAACGCTGTTGAGCAGGAACTGCGAGTTGGCAGGAAGCATGGTTTCCTGAGCGAAAATTGCCGCGCGTCTCGTTTGGATCTGGACGCCCAGCATTCCGAGCACGGCTCCGCGGCTTCTCGCGGTCTCCACGTTGTCGATGAACGAATTGCTCGGAAACGCGTTCAGGCTGTCCAGCCTTATCCGCGCATCGCCGAGCACGGCGATCATGTAGCCAACGCCTGCGTACGGGGTGATGCCGCCAAAGTGCTTCGGAAACGCCAGCGCTGCGAAGGAGAGTCTGCGCATGTCGTCGACACGGACGGTGCGCGTTCCAGTCGTAGAACCCGGATCTGCTACATCGACGTCGTGGTTGAAGATCGACTGATCTCCAGAGACGTAGAGTCCGCCCTTGCTGCGGGTGATGAGCCAGTCGATGCCAATGTTGGGGGCCGTTCCGTTGCCGTGACCTGCTGCACTGAAGGTGTTGATTCCCGCTTTCGCTCCCCAGAACCAGGAGTTGTCAAAATCCCGAATGGCCTGCGCCTGAGCGGCGGCCGATACCACCATTGCGGCGACGAGTCCCACGACGACCGATCTGAGCTTCTGCATGAATGCTTCCTCTAGATTATGCCTAGCTTCGCCCCGACAGTCTTGAAGGCCGCGATGGCCTGATCGAGATCGTCGCGTGAATGGGCCGCGCTGAGCTGACAGCGCACTCGCGCCTGGCCCTGAGGTACGACCGGAAAGCCGAACCCTGTCACAAAGACGCCTTCGTCCAGCAACATGTCACTCATTTTTATTGCGGTTGCCGTCTCACCTACAATTATTGGGACGATTGGGGTCTCTCCGGATAACGGCTTGAACCCGGCCTCGGTGATCGCCGATCGGAAGTAGCTGGTGTTCTCGCGGAGCTTCTGCACAAGCTCCGGATGGTGCTCGAGATGCTTGATTGCCCCGAGTGCGCTGGCCGCTACCGTCGGTGGCAGCGCGTTGGAGAAGAGCTGTGGCCGCGACCGTTGCGTCAGCATATCGCACAAGGAGGCGCTTCCCGCCACGAAGCCCCCGGCCGCGCCCCCCAATGCTTTCCCTAACGTGGACGTGATGATGTCCACCTCTCCCAGCACCCCGAAGTGCTCGGCGGTTCCTCGTCCAGTGGCGCCGAGGACTCCAGTTCCGTGCGAGTCGTCGACGGCGACGATTGCGTCGTACTCCTCCGCCAGCTGCAAAATCTCCGGAAGCCTGGCGATGCTCCCTTCCATGGAGAACACGCCATCGGTCCAGATGATTCGCCGACGGGCGCCCTTCGCGCTCTCGAGTTTGGATCTCAAATCGTCCAGATCCGAGTGCTGATAGACCGCAGTAGTGCACTTGGTGATCGATTTGGCGAGTCTGATGGAATCGATGATCGACGCGTGATTGAGCGCGTCCGACACGACGAAATCATCCTGCTCAACGATCGTCGCGGTCAGGCCTTCGTTGGCGTTCCACGCCGACACGTAGCTGAGCGACGCCTCCGTTCCGACGAGATCCGCAATACCCTTCTCCAGGTCGCGGTGGATGGTAAACGTGCCGCAGATGAATCGAACGCTGCCGGTGCCGGCCCCAAAATCCTCGAGACCGTCGATTCCCGCTTTCACAACACTCGCCTCGTTCGAGAGGCCGAGGTAGTTGTTGGACGAAAGGATGACGACCTCGCCGCGGCCTTCCATCTGGACGCGCGCGTCCTGCGGAGAAGAGAGGTAGTTGAGGCGTTTGTAAACCTCGTCCCGTTTGAGCTTTTCGATTGCGGCCTTGAGCTCGGAATCGACCTTCCTGTTCAGCGCCACTTCTCTTCTCCGTAATTCAATGGGTTAAGCGACCTCGAATATCACCTTGCCGGCGTCGCCGGATTTGATGGCGGCAATCGCCGCGTCCGCCTCGGCGAGCGGAAACCTATGCGTGATGACTGGAGCGGGGTCGAATTCTCCCGACCGGAGAAAGCGCGTCATCTGGTGCCAGGTCTCGTACATGCGCCTGCCAACCACGCCGTAGATCGTGAGTCCCTTGAAGATGACCTCCGTGGCGAGATCGAAGTCCACCTTTTTCGACGGAATGCCGAGCATTTGCACCCGACCACCGACGCGCACCAGAGCGAACGCCTGGTGGATTGCGGCCGGGACACCCGACATCTCCAGCACCACGTCGGCCCCAAGCCCGTCCGTGGCGCCCTTCACGATTTGCTCCGCCTGTTCGGGATGGATCGCATCGTGCGCGCCCATCATCTTCGCCAGCGCCAGCCTCTTGTCGTTCACATCGGTGGCGATGATCCGGGAGGCTCCCGCGACTTTGCAGATCCCGATGGCGAAGATTCCGATCGGACCACAGCCCGTCACCAGCACGACTGATCCGGGAATCTCTGCGGTCAGCACCGTATGGAAGGCATTCCCCATTGGATCGTGGATGCTACCGATGTCGAACGACGTCTCGTCGTCGAGATGCCAGACGTTCGTCGCCGGCATCGATATGTACTCGGCGAAGCAGCCGTCTCTGTCGACGCCAATGATCTTGGTGTAGGGACAGACGTGCGAGTTGCCCGTTCGGCAAAGGAGGCAGCGTCCGTCCACGATATGGCCCTCGGCGGTGACGCGGTCTCCCTCCTTCACATCGGTGACGAGGCGACCGACCTGCATCACTTCCCCCGCGAACTCGTGCCCGACCACGAACGGCGGCTTGCACCGACCCTTCGCCCACGCATCCCAGTCGTAGATGTGCACGTCGGTGCCGCAGACGCCCGCGCGCCGCACGCGAATCAGAACTTCATCCTCGCGGATCCTCGGCTCCGGTACATCCTTGAGCTTGAAACCTGGCGCCGCCGATTCCTTTACCAGCGCTTTCACGAGCGAGATCTCCGTTTGAATTCTGAAAAACCGTTTTTCCGTACGCGAGGAATTCTAACGTGTTGACGTCGGACTGTTTGGTGAAGCAATCGCCGCATCACGACAACCGGTGGCAAATAGGATTGCACGCACATCTCTTGCATTCTATTATTCGCGAAGAGTTACGAGCAGCGACGTCAGTTCGTCGTCGCAGTGAGTTTGCTTTGCGACTCGCGTGCCGGTCAGGACGCGATGCAGGACTCGCCGGTGCCATCTGAGTGCTGGTGAGAGTGATACTTCATCGTGGAGAGACATATCATGGCAGCAGCTAAGAAGCGCGGTCGGAAGTCGGCGGCGAAGAGGAGTACGCGCAGCAAGGCAGCGCGGAGCGCGTCGGCTCGCAAAGGCGCGCGCACTCGCGCCAGAAAGAAGGCGGCACGAAAGAGTGCTCGCAAGCGCAGGTAATCGCGGCTCCTGCAGGTAACGAAAAGCCGGCGACATCGCCGGCTTTTTCGCATCCTAGCGCGAGTAGCGCGCGCTGGCCAGCTCCACGATCCGCCCGATGAGTGCGGCATACTCTAGGCCGGAGCTCTGCGCCGCGCGGGCGAACTCGCTCTTCTGCTCGAGATAGCAGTTCGGGTTTGCCTCGATGACGTATATCTCTTCGCCAGGCGTCACGCGCAGGTCGATTCGCGCGTAATCGCGAAGCCGCAACGCCTGAAAGGAGTCGATCGCCACCTGCTGGATCTTCTTCGTGAGCTCTTCCGGGAGGTCGGTGGGAAAAATGGATTCCGTTCCCTCGAATTCCGCGCCCTTCTCGTCGCCGTCGTCTCCCCACTTTGCCTCCCAGCTCGCGATCTTGGGAAGTCCGGCGGGAAACCCGGAGAAGTCCAGCTCGATAATCGGCAGCGCCTCGACCTTGCTGTTGCCGAGAACGCCGACGTAGAACTCCCTGCCGTCGATGAATTCCTCGACGAGGACCGGCGATTGATA
>DASXYR010000290.1:0-6275 GCA_036502385.1 Gemmatimonadaceae bacterium | reverse complement strand
GTCCTCTATTGCTAGCGCCAAGTTGTAAGCGCTAGGTACAACGACGAAATACAGCACGATATTGATAACGACTCGCCAAATGCCGTACGTCGGTGAGCTGCTATTTGGCTCGTCCCTTTTCTGAGAGGACCAAGCCAGATCAGGTGTCATTGAGGAACGCCCATCGTGAATCACCCGGTGGGAGACAGTGTCGACGCAAGCCCGCTGATCAACGTTGCTTCGCGATCGAGTGCGGCCGCAGCGCGCACTATCTCCCTGTCGGCATCCTGCCACTGCCCCTGCTCGATCGCTTCGCGGACGCCCGGTACGGTCTTTACACCGTATCCTGTATAAAATCCGGGAGCGTACAGCATGTGTACGTACCACGGTCTGTTCTTCAGACCTTCGGGAGACGTAAGCGCCCGCTCGGCCTGAAGCAGTTGGGTGTTGACCGTTTTCGCGGATCCAAAACGTCCATCGGTCACGGCTCGCGCGTACGCGCGATCGTAGCGTGATGCAGCGTGGTTGAGTGAATCGAGCGCATTGAGCAGTGGCGCGAAATTCAGCTGTGGCGCCGGCTGCTGCCTTTGGGGTGCAATCACCGGATCGCGGGGATCGCTGGTGAGCTTGAACAGCCCATCATCGATCGACTTGTTGCGATCCGTGATCTGCTCCGCTCTCCGGTCACGGAGCGACTGCAGATCCTTCACGTAACCCTGCACGGTTTCAGAGAGATTGGTGAACGCGAATGGGAGCAGATCCGCGTTTGCCAGGCGCAAAACGGTAGTACCTCCGACTTGCGCGAGCGCTCGCCCATACACGAACGCCGTGTCGCTGAAGTGTGTGAACCAATAGAAGTCGTCGTAGATGGAGTGATAGATGCCGCCATCATCCTCGCCGCCGTAGCCGATGTTCAGCGAGGCAACGCCCAGATGATCGATGAACGACGAATAGTCGGAGCCTGACCCAAGCGCGCCGATGCGGAGATCCTCGCGATCTCGGGCCTCCTTACGAGCTTCCGGCGTGCCTTTGAGAATCCTCGACGCCTGAATCCGCTTCCACGAGCTGACGTTGGCCTCGGGATCGTTCACATCCATGGCGACGCCGTTCATGAATTTTTCAAGCGAGTGGGAGCCAGAGATTCCGAGATATCCCCTGCCGTTGCCGTCGCTATTGATGTAAGCAACGGCGTGTGACTTGAGCTCGTTCGCGTGTGTCTCGGCCCATTCAGTCGAACCCAGCAGTCCGGGTTCCTCACCATCCCAGGCGGCGTAGATGATCGTACGCCGGGGCCGCCATCCCTGCTTGTACAATGTTCCGAGTGCGCGCGCTTCCTCCAGCTCGGCGACCAACCCAGAGATCGGATCCTCGGCGCCGTTTACCCACGCGTCGTGGTGGTTGCCGCGAATCACCCATTGATCGGCTTCGGTCGTGCCGGACAGCTTCGCAATCACGTCATAAAGCGTCTTGAGACCCCAATCCGATTTTACGCGCAAATGAACCTTCGCCGCGCCGGGTCCGAAGCGATACGTAATTGGTAGTCCACCTCGCCACTCTGACGGAACCACGGGACCTCCCAGCGCGGAAAGCAGCGGCTGCGCATCACCGTACGATATCGGGAGGACGGGAATCCTGGTGATCGTAGTTGCCTGAGCGACCGAAAGCCGCTTGGCATCCTTTGTAGCACCAACACCCGGAGTGAGCGGATCGCCTGGGTACACGGGCATATCGGCGACGGAACCGCGCTGAACTCCCTGAGCGGGACGCATTGGCCCGGCTGGAAAGACATCTCCTCCAGCGTAACCGTCATCTCTCGGATCAGAATAGATCAGGCAGCCAATAGCGCCGTGCTCGGCGGCAACCTTGGGTTTGATGCCGCGCCACGAGCCGCCGTACTTGGCGATAACGATTGCACCCTTTACCGAGATACCGTGCTGCTCCAACTCCTCGTAGTCGGCCGGTACTCCGTAATTCACGAAGACCAGAGGGCCAGTCACGTCACCGTCGATGGAGTACGCGTTGTACGACGGCAGTTGTTCCGTCTGCTGGCTCGAGGTTGGATCACCCGGAAGCGGAGTCTCCTGCAGCGATGCCTTGAAGGTCGTTGGAGCGACGAGCTCGACGACGCGTTCGGTGGGCGTCGGAAACAGCACGTCGAAATTCTCGATGTGAGCATCCCACCCATAGGACTTGAACTGATCGAGAAGCCATTCGGCGTTGTCCTTGTCGTAGGGGGACCCAACGTGATGAGGTCTGGCGCTCAGCCGCCGCATGGACTCTCTCATGCGAGCGGGATCGGGCATCGCCCTGAACTTTGCCTCGAGATCTCGCTCCGCCTGGACGGACTGCGGGAAAAATCCGCGGAGCGGCACATCGGCAGCGGATGGGGTCAGAGCAAGGCTGGTTGCCGAGATCAGAAGGGACGAGAGGACGGTGCGCATCAGTAATTCTCCGCGATGAGATAACTTCGGTCTGCGTTTACGAGTGGTGAGGTCGAGGCAGCAAAACGTAATTGCCAGAGCCAAAATCGCCAGAACGTCTCAACGATGTAAATCGAATTCGAGAAGACCTCGTCTGAAGCGCTGCCCAAATCCGATGTATGTTTCTGAAGGTGTTTTGACAACGGAAAGCGGAAACGTGGCATTCGCTCGCTCTTTCTGATTTTCCTTTGATTTCCGTCACAAGATCCCAGAACGAGGCCAAATGTCAGCAAATCATGTTCGTACGCGCGCGTGCATCGCAATCGCGAGCCTTGTGGTTTCTGCTGTGCTGCTTCCGTCACCAACCGCGCTCATGGCACAAGCCATATCAGGTACGGTTCAGACGGCAAGGAGACCGATCGTCGGCGCAACGGTCAGACTTCTAGAGCTCGATCGAATCGAACGAACGGGGGCGGATGGCCAGTTCCTCTTTTCCAACGTCCCAGCCGGAGTGTACCGCGTCTACGTCGGCGTCACCGGCTATGCCTCAGCAACCGACACTATCAGAGTGATGAATGGTACCACGAGAGTTTCGTTCGACCTGCGTGAATCCGCGATCAAGCTGAAAGAGGTCGTCGTCTCGGCGTCGCCAACCGCGCGGATTTCGGACGAGCAGTATCAATCAACTGCGTCAAAGTCGCTGGTTGAATTTCAAGCCAGTCCCGGTACTACTTTCGCGGAGAAGATCTCGGATCTCCCAGGTGTCGCAGTTCGAAGTCTCGGGTCTGCTCCATCGAGGCCGATTCTGAGGGGACTTGGCGACAACGAAGTTCTGATTCTCGAAAACGGCCTGCGGATGGGTGATCTGGCGACTTTCGATCCCGCACATGCTACTCCGATCGAGGCGATTGGAGTTTCGCAGATCGATGTGGTTCGCGGTCCCGCGACGATTCTCTACGGTCCGAGCACAATCGGCGGAATCGTAAACATCATCACCGATATCGTTCCTTCAGTATCAGATCACCCGGTTTCAGGGACGGCAGCGGTTGAAGGAAACACGGTGAACGGTGAAGGTGCGGGCTACATCAACAACGTCTACAGTCAGGGGAATCAAGCCTTCAGGGTGTCGGTGGGCGGTGTCAGAGCCGAGAACACGAGGATTCCATCAGGGAGCTATACGGATCCAGGCACTGGCGCGGTGTTCAATCTGGACCGGATGCCCCAGACGTTCGACCATAGCGGCGAAGCTGGGCTAGGCTATGGGTACCAAGGGGACTTCGGGGCAGTCGGAATCGGCGGCAAGCACTTCGAGGTGAACTACGGCATCCCTGGAGTGCCACCCAATCCCGATTTTGCCAATATCCCCCCGACTACGTCGCGTATTGCTCAGCGGAGAAACACAGTCGAGTTCCGCAGCCTGTTCAATCACGGCTTCGGATTCATCGATCGCGCAAAACTCAACGCGAGCTTCAACGACTACAACCACTCCGAGTTTCCAACGGCGCAGGATGCGAGCGGTGTTTCCGATCCGGAAGCAACCCATTTCCAGAAACGTCAGCTGAACGGGGTGCTTCAACTTCAACATCAGCCGCTCGGAAAGCTGCAGGGAACACTTGGGTTGTGGACGAATGTCGAGAACATGAAAATTCGCGGTGACGAGCCGCTGGGTCCGAATTCACGGACGACCGGACTTGCCGCGTACGCTTACGAAGAATATCCGGCGGCGGATAATACACGCTTTCAAGCGGGCCTCAGGTACGACTACAACAAGATCCAAACACGTCCGGATCCACAGTCGACCGATCCGAATTTCCAGACGCTCAACGCGTCACGGCTCTCCAACGCGGTTACCGCATCTCTAGGCGCGATTCAGACATTGACGCCACAATTGACGGGGTCGTTGAGCCTGGCGCGATCATTTCGAGCGCCGACCGTTCAAGAGCTGTTCGCCGACGGTTTGGATGCGCCAAGCGGCACGTACACGATCGGCACGCCCGGGCTTGAGCCCGAAACCGGATTGGGCGCGGACCTATCGCTGAAGGGCAACTTCGCGAACGCGTCGTTTGAAATCTCACCTTGCGCGAACAGCATCCAGCATTACATCTACGGATTTCTGCGGGGCGATACGATTCAGAATTTTCCGGTGCGCCAATTCGGCGAAACCAATGCGAGGCTGCTTGGGTTCGACGCAAGCGTTTCCGTCCAGCCAGCGCGGTACATCGCGCTCAAGGCGGCGGCCGATTATGTGAATGCAGAGGACACCAGACAGCACGTTCCGCTTCCCTTCACACCGCCCTTACGAGGCCTTCTGCGGGCGACGTTTCAGAACAGCACCTATATGGGTCTGATTGAGACCAGGCTCGCGGCGAGCCAGACGAGGCTCGGCGAAGGCGACACGCCGACATCGGGATATGCCGTGGTCAATGTCGGCGTTGGAATGCGCTTCGCTCGTCAGCGCGTGCTCAACAACATCAGCGTCCACTGCGACAACGTGTTCAACCGGGTGTATCGGGACAATCTTTCGGTGATCAAGGACTTCATTCCACAGCCCGCTCGCGGTTTTCGGCTGAACTACGATGTGAGCTACTGAACCAGGATCACGCGGGCCGCTTACGAGCTTTCGATTCCGTGTCAGCCGCTCTGTTCTCACTATCGCCATCCAGCGAAATCCAGCGTTCAGCCCACGCACCGATCTCGTTCAGAGAGGTTTCGAGGGACCTGCCTTTCGCGGTGAGCTCGTATTCGACGCGCACGGGACTCTCGGGAACGACCTTCCGAGTGAGAAGCTCTTCAGCTTCAAGTGAGCGAAGCCGCTCGGACAGCATCCTATCCGTGATATCAGGAATCGCGGCCTTGATCAACGCATAGCGCGTCTTTCCCTGAAGCAGGGTCTGGATTATCGCACCCGTCCATCGTCCACCGATGAGCTCGACCGCCTGGTGAAAGCGGGAGCAAACGGGGTGCGGGGAATCGTCGTTTCGGGTCATGGTCAAATCTGGGAAGTAAGCGGCTTGACACAAGCTACTTACTTAAGTATACTAGCATATCAATAGTAAGTCCAGTCCCATTTGCCGCGCCGGCGTGGGCCAGCTGCACTTAAGACCAGACACGAGAGGGCATTATGACCGCATCCGCAACGGTGGCTCCCGCCGCAGGAACCAGAACAACATGGAAGCTCGACCCCACGCATACACTGGTCGAGTTTTCCGCCAAGCATCTGATGATTACTACCGTGAAGGGCCGGATCACGGACGTGCTGGGCACCATCTACACCGACGAGAAGGATCCAAAGAAGTCTTCGGTCGAAGCGACGCTCAAGGCAGCGAGTCTCGACACGCGAACCGATCAGCGGGACCAACACCTTCGCTCCGCTGATTTCCTGAACGCCGAAGTGTACCCCGAGATCACGTTCCGGAGCACGCGGATCGAAGGCGAGAAGGACAAGTTCAAGCTGACGGGTGATCTGACCATTCGCGATGTGACAAAGCCGGTGACACTGGACGTCACGTTCGAGGGGAAGCAGAAGGATCCGTGGGGTGGAGAGCGCGTCGGCTTCAGCGCCACCGGGAAGATCGATCGTCGTGATTTTGGCCTGACCTGGAATCAGGCGCTCGAGACTGGCGGGGTGGTGGTCGGGAACGATATCAAGATCAGCATCGAGGTCGAGGCAGTTAAGGCTTAAGCAGGGCGGTAGATAAGAAGCTAATATGAGGCGGCCATGTCAGGTAAGACATGTCCGCCTCTTTTCAGAGCCACGGACTGCTGCGCGAAGCGAAGAAGTGCTGCGACCGGAATGGTTCGTTAGATATGTATCTAAAACACCAAACTCTTAGTAGTTTCGCGGCATCAGGTCGAGACATCATTCAGGAATCCACA
>DASXYR010000289.1:0-8551 GCA_036502385.1 Gemmatimonadaceae bacterium | reverse complement strand
GGATATCCAGATCTCTAGTGGGGCCTCGTTCATCTACCGTCAGGACAACTCCCGTTACATCGGCGTCCAATATTCGGTCGAAGGGCGCGATCTCGCCGGGGCGGTCAACGACGCGAGGAAGCAGGTCGCCGCCAAGGTCAGGATGCCCGAGGGCTATCGCGCGATCTGGGGTGGCGAGTACGAGGAATACACGGCGTCGCGCGCGCAGCTGGCGGTTGTCCTGCCGTTGACGCTGGTGTTCATTTTCATCCTGCTGTTTGGTCTCTACGGGAATTTCGCGTTTCCATTCATAACCGTCGCCGGAGTGCTCGTATCGGCCCCGATCGGCGGCGTGCTCGCGCTCGCCGTCACGCATACGCCGTTCTCGGTCTCATCGGGCATTGGATTCCTCGCGCTGTTCGGCGTGTCAGTGCAGACAGCCGTCGTATACATCTCCTACGCGAACGAGCTCCGCATCGCCGGCGCGAACATCGTCGAGGCGACGCGCTCGGCCGCGTTGCTGCGGCTGCGACCGATCATGATGACTGCTCTGGTTGCCGCGCTCGGTCTCCTTCCAGCCGCGCTCTCAAAGAGCGTCGGCTCCGATTCGCAGCGTCCGTTCGCGCTCGTGATCGTAGGCGGACTTTTTTCCCGGCTTTTGATCAGCGTGCTTCTGATGCCGGTGCTTTACGCGATGGTCGCGCGGACCGACGACCACCTCGAGGTCTAACCGAGCACGACTCTTAGTGACCGATGACCGGCAGGGCGCCAACGGGATGCGGAGGCGGCTCCTCCCACTGCGTCGGCGTCGGTGCGGCCACGACGGTGTTGGGGTCGAGGATGGATCGAAGGTTGATCACAACGTGCGTGTTCGCGTCGGGGTACGCGTCCGCGACCGCGGAATTCACTGTATAGCCCAGATCCTCCAGCGATCTGATGCTCATGATGCTGAGCGGGTTCGTGCCGCTGTTGAGGAATCCCGTCATCAGCTCGTTCCCGAAAGTCGATTCGCGCCAGTGTGAATTGATCGTGCCCTCCGAGCCCTGGCTGCCTTCGACCGGAACCGAGCTGGCGCAGATGCTGTTTCCGCCGATCGCCCTGCAGCCGGCTATTCCGCCGGCGCCAATGTAGGACACGTTCGATCCGTAGTTGATAAGCAGATTCGTGGAAGTGCTGTCCCAGAATGTCCCGAACCCAACTACGTGCATCATCTCGTGGGTTATCACCTGCTGGAGATTGCCCGAGCCGGCGAGGGTATTGATGTCGGCAGAATCGATCTTGATGATGCCGATCGACGTCCGGTAGTCGTTCTGTCCGTTGCTGGTCCGGATGTAGCAGGGGCCCGCTTCGGCGAGAATCTTTCCTCTGCCGTCGATGGAATCGATCGAGGCGTAGATGACGAGCCCCGAGATTGTCTCGGTGAGCTTGGCTACCCCAGTCGCGCCGCAGGTCGCCGGGTCGGCCCCGTTTGCATTCACCGGCGGGACAGTGCCAGTGATGATCGACTCGAGGCGCGCCTTGGCGTTGGTAAATAACGCCTGCTGCGAGGCGGTGAGTGTCCTGCCAAAAAAGCGCAGGTCGATCTTGTAAGCAGATGCCGGTGCGGGGCCGGATGAATCGCTGCATGCGCCAGCGAGCGCGACTCCGCAAACCAATATGACTCCCGACAGCTGACGTATACCTGTTTTCATAGTTGTTGCGGGCATTAAGTGTAGTTGCGGCGGCTCGGGAAAGCAGAAGCACCGTCTCTCGTCATTGGACCATGTTCAGCGTGAACCGTAGCGCATCGCCCTAACCACACCGATTGCGATCAAACAGGCCCCTGACGTAGTCGCGCTCACAAAGGCAGGATCGGCGCCATCGGTTGGGCCGGAGCCATATATACCTGTAAGGCTGGCGTAAGCTTGAAGTATGGCAATGTCCCAAGAGCGGAAGTGAGTCATTTTCCGGTTTCTTCGACGACTGGTGCTGCGCCACCCATATTGGCAATTCCCATCGCCGCTGCCATCGCTTTCCAATCGTCGACGCTTGTAATCGCGCTGGTACTGTCGCGATATCGTGACGCCGCGTCGAGGATTTGCCGTCTCTTGGCAGCGCGTGGGATCGCGGAGTCAGCCAGGATGTCGGACACGACATCATGGAATGAATGCAGATTGTCGAAGATGATCGCGGCTTCCGGATATCTACCCGAGAATCGCGGCGCAATTGCAGACGATTGCGGCATGATCTTCGGCAACTTATCGGGGTTGCCATCCAGCATCTCCCAAAAGCGAGCGACAACAGCGTCGACGTTCGAACGTCGGCGATTCTGGCTGGCGGGGGCAAGCAACGCTTCGTAGAGCGCCATTTGCAGCCAGTGGTATGACCAGATCAATCCGTTGTACCTGGGGAATCGCCTTCTGAAGCTTAGGGAATAGGTCTGGCCCTCCATGAGATTCATCTCTTTCGGCTTCGCGCTGAATGCCAGCCTGGGTCTCGACTCGTAATACCGAACGGCGCGCGCTACGTCCGCGTCCTTTCGCGCGGGATTCAGGCGGTCGTCCGACCAGATGTCGTACAGCTGCCGATGCAGCTGATGCGCCCACTCGAACATCTCGGCGGCTTCCGGGGCGAGCTTCACCCAGTCGGGACCGATTGCGCTCTCGTCGAGCGGTACTGTGGGAGGGTCCCGCAACAGTTGAGTGGTGATAAACAGGAATCTTGCGGTGTCCAGATCAGCAAGTTGAGCGTCCGGGCTGCGCCAGAGAGTTTGGTAGAGGATCGCGTGCCCATAGTCGAACGCGTTGAAGAGGGCGTCCACCCGTGGAAAGCGATCGCGAAAGGCCCAATTGTACGAGGCGGAGAGGTATGTCTGCTCGTAGTAAGCTCGCTGAGCCGAGGCCGGGCGCACCGCGAACAGGCCGGAAGCCACTATGCCGAGCCAGCGAACCCGATTCACTCCGGGCCCCCGAACAGCTGCAGCGCTCGGCCCAAAGTCGCGCCGAGAACGAAGAAGAGGGAATCGTTCAAGCCTTTGAAATGACGCCCCACAGATCCGACGACGACAACGTTGGGAGCGACCTGCTTGCGGGCGCCGAGCTCGGTTGTCCAGTCGGTTGGTCGTCCGATACCCTCGAATTGTTCGGCGAACAGGTCCCCCACAAACACAATTGACCTGAGGGGCAGTGTCTTGTCGGCACCGACGCCGGCGAGCCAGTGTCCGTGCGTTATAGTGCGTGGGGATCCTGGTGCAGCAGTGGCATTGCTCATGGCTTGCGCGGACTGGAGCGATGCCTGCATTGGATAGAACTCGTTTTCGCTTTGGGGTGCCATGGCGCACGGTCCGTCGAGCGGTGGCACAGGCGTGATCCCACCTTCCGCGGCGCAACCCGACGTATGAACGACGGTGAGGCATTCAGTCGCGACGAGCCGTGTGGCGTACGATGCCACGCTTGCGTTGAGATGAATCCTCCCGAAGGTGAAGCTCTTGGTGAGGGCGGTCTTGAGGGAGTATGATGCCGGTAGCGCGTTGGGGCCTGCCGGGACGAAAATTTCCGAGGCAAGCGCCAGCGCGGGCAGACCGAGCGTCTCGATGGTGAACTGATACATACCCCCGATGCCAACGCCGGCGATGCCTTTGCGGGGTGTGATCTGGCGCTCGCGGTAGTAAGTGGTGGTGCGGAGCCACATCTCGGTTCTCGGAAAAATCCCGTAGGTGATTTCCGGCTCGAACTGCAATCGCCTCCGGCCCCCGGACAGCGCGTCGAAGCGGATGTTGGCGAGGTCCAGATCGAGCGCGTAGCGCTCGGTGACTACCGCGTCCTCGATTCGCACTGGAAAGCCGGCATCGAGATTCCGATAGTCACCTTGCGCGTACGCCTGACGAGCGAACGGTGGCCCCATAAGCAGGAGCATCAAGGACCACCGCATCGTCGTCATTGAGTGATGTTCAACCTGAACTGAAACTGTCGCGGTCTTCCGACCGAGGCACCACTGAAGAAAGCACCCTTCAGCAGGTATTTCTTGTTGAAGATGTTGTCGACGTAAAACTCGGGGCGAATCAGTGAGCGGCCGAAGGGCAGGGAAATTCCTGTGCTGGCTCCAAGGATAAAGCTTGGATCTACCTTGATGCCCTTGTTGAAAGAAAGTAGACCTGTCCCATACGAGCAATTGCAATCGGCAGGATCGACGCCGTTGGTGAGGCCCGAGCCGTATGTGCCCGTGAGACTGGCGTACGCCCGGCGCAGCGAATAAGTGGCGGAGCCAAGAATACTCAGTCTCTGGTCGTGATCGAGATCGAAGAACCCGGTCGGCTCATCAGTTGGGAAAAATCCGCCGGTTATCGGGCCGCTTCCATACGCATGATTGAGCGCGACGTTGAGATACGCCGAGAAAGGCCCAGGTGGACGAATCTCCTGCACCGTCTCAATACCGGTGATTTTCACGTTTGCGATGTTGACCGACGTCACGATGTTGGATCCGGGAACGGTGTTGTCGTCGATGCCCGGTGAGCTCTGCTTATAGTAACCCGAGAACTTCGAAACGAGACCAAAAGGAAAGCGATGCACGTATCCCGCTTCGTAGAAATGATCGCGCTCGGGAAGCGTCGGCGCGCTAACCACTCCACCTTGCGCCACGCTGGTGACGGCGCGCAGGTCCTCGACGTTGGTCGGCAGAAACAGACGACCGTAGTACAGATAGATCGTGTTCGCCAAGTTGGGGAAAAAGTTGAGCCGCAGTCGCGGGCTCCACTGGGATTGGGTCCCGGCGAACGGCGCGTTGTGCGCGTCGTAGCGAACGCCAGTGCGGATTTCAAACTTCTCGACCGGCGAATAGGCAACTTGGGCGTAACCGCTCCCGTCCCAGCCTTTGAGGTCGGAGTTCGATGCCGGGCCGGGATTTCCGCTCGCGTCCAAAGTGCTGAAATCTTCGTGACCGCGCGTAAGGCTCGACAACGTTCCGAACTTTATCTCCATCTCCCGTGCGGGATGCAGGGAGTAGTCGGCCTTCAGACCGTACGCGTTGAAATTTCTGTTCTCGCGGATGTTGTAGGGCGTGAGCGTGTCGGGGAAGAAAATGAATTGTGGCTGGTCGTTCCCTCCCGGCGTGTACTGAAGGCCGCCATGACGATAGAAGAGTCCCAGGAAAAGCTCGGGTGCTCCTCCTGCATTAGCAGCGCTACCGCCTCCCGAATACGCGGGTCCCGCGAACTGGTGTCTCCAGCCGAGATTGATGAAGCTGTTGATGTCACGCTGGTTGTCGTCCAGCTCGGTGTTGCCTGTCGTGTCGAACGGAACCTGGAACTTCGTCTGCGACAGGTTGCCATCGAGATTGAAGATGTCATTCTGGCCCGGCGTGAACTGGATCTTTCCGAATCCGTACCAATCTTCGCCGTGGTTGTGGAAGTTCTCCACGTCGTTCGTGGTCGGGTCGAGGATCACCGGCTCCTTCCTCATGTCAGTGGTCTGGTGTGAGCCCGAGAAGAAGTAACCGAGCTTGCCCGAGTTCGTGCTGGCACTGAGCCCCTGGCCGTAGGTGTTGTAGTTCCCCGCGAACCCGTTGAGGTTGTAGTGCAATCCACCGGTAGGAATCCTTGTGGTGATGTTGACCACGGCCGCATTCTTGTTTCCGTACTCTGCGTCCCAACCGCCGGTGATGAAATCGATCTCGTTGACGACTGCCGGATCGAATAGCTCGTTCAGGCTTCCGGAAATCCCGGCAGGCACCGGCACGCCATCGACGTAATAGGTGTATTCCGCGTGCTGGCCGCGGATGTGGACCTCTCCCGTCGGAGCGCGGGCCGCGCCGGCAATCGATTGCTGCAGGATCTGGGATGTGGTGTTTGTCGGCGCTCCGTGATACTGATCCTGCTTGAAGCGCTGGTCCCCGGTTCGCGTGTCAACCGCGAGCGGTACGGAAGCAGTGACCGTAACACCCTGCAAGCTGATCGCCACGGCATCGAGAGCAAAATCGAGCTTCACATCAGCGTTGCTTTCGCCGATCGCCGCCGGCTTTGACTGCGGAGCGAATCCGAGAAACCGCGCTGTTACCGTATACGTTCCCGGTGCGATGTTGTGAACCGTGTACCTGCCGAATGCGTCTGTAGACGCATTTGCCACGACTTCGGTTGCAAGCATGATGCTCACTTCTGCGGAGGGAAGGGGCTGCCCGCTGACCGCGTCGGTGACGACGCCAGTGATGTCCGCGTTGACCGTTTTCGGCGACGCAGGGCGCGCCTCCGCCGACATGAACGGAATGGCGACTACGATCGCGCACAGCAAAATGCGACGACCCGGTCGTCGATGTATGAATTGCATTTCTAGCCTCGGTTTTGTTAGGAATTGCCACGGTCCCCCAACGAAGGTCGTTGGCAGGAGTCATCCAGCTGAGGTCGTCCCGAAGAACCTGAAGATTCTTCGGTCCCGAACTAGGCCTGCGCTGGGGGCGCTCGAGGGAGGCTTGGGGATCCGTCGGCTAACCACGCGGGCGCGATCGCCTTCGTGAAGACGACGTACTGCGGCTGCGTCTCAAGGCTCTGAAGACTCGGCGGCGCCGCTGCCTTGGCTGCTACGCCGGAAACGAATTGGCAGAGCCCGCAGGTGTCTTCCTGGTGGACGCGCGGGCACTTGGGAGTGCGATGCGATTCGGCGTGCGGCCTTATTGCCGCCGAGGCAACGCTTCCTGCGTCGTCAGCATCGATGATGCTGACGACGCCAGGCAAGAGAGCCTGCGTCAGAGCGGCGGCGAAGATCCAGCTGCGTGCTACTCGCGAGAAGCGTCCAGCCATTGGCTTCGTTTTCACCAAGTGAGTGATAAGGCCCAATCGGATTGGACTTTAGTCGACCATGCGGCTGGGCGCAACGTTCAGCGTGCAGCGTCGTCTTCGCAGAGGCGGCATCAACGTCCGAAATCCATACGCGCTCGACTCGAGAACCGCTTCATACATGATCGAGATAACAAAAGAAACGGTCGCACAGCTTCTCTATCTCGTTCATGACGATCCGGACGAGCTCCAGCAAGCCCTCGGCGAGCTTCGCACGCCCGACATCGCCGAAGCACTGCGCGAGCTGCCGGCGGAGGCCGCCGCGAAGGTGATGGCGGCACTCCCGTTCGAGCTCACCGTTCAGGTTTTCGACGAGCCAGAGCTCACCCGACATAGATGCGCAATTATTCAGCACATCGACCCTGCGCGGGTCGGACCCCTCATCGAGGCCATGTCGGCCGACCAGCAGGCGGATCTGTTCCGCGAGGTACCGCCCGAGAACCGGCCACGTCTTCTGGCAACCGTAAGTGCATCGACGCGGCAGGCGCTTCAGACGCTCCTGCAGTACGCCCCGAATACCGCCGGCGGAATCATGACGACGGAGTTCGTCACCATTCCTTCGGATTGGACAGTCGACCAGGCGCTGCGGCTGATCAGCGAAGTCGGTGGGCGCAAGGAAACCGTATACGCGGTCTATGTCACGGATCCGGAGACCCAGGCGCTGGTCCACGTCGTGTCCTTGAGGGAGCTGCTCACCGTTCCACGCGATGAGAATGTTCTCGAAATCGGCAGCCGCCGCTCTCCGCTCACCGTAAAAGCTGAAACTGACCGCGAGGAAGTCGCGCGGCTCATCTCCAAATACAATCTGCTCGCGGTCCCGGTCATCGACGACCAGCGCCGGCTACTCGGCATCGTCACCGTCGACGATGTGATCGACACCCTCGTCGAGGAGCAGACCGAAGACGTCCAGCGCTTCGGTGGTATGGAAGCCCTCGACGCGCCGTACATGGAGATCACGTTCGCCAGCATGATCAAGAAGCGCGCGGGATGGCTCTGCGCACTCTTCCTGAGCGAGATGCTGACCGCCACCGCTATGCAGCGCTTCCAGATCGAGATCGAGCGCGCTGCCGTGCTCGCCCTCTTCATTCCACTCGTCATGAGCTCGGGAGGTAACTCCGGATCTCAGGCGACATCCCTGATCATTCGCGCCCTCGCGCTGCAGGAGCTCAAGCTACGCGATTGGTGGCGGATCGCCCTCCGCGAGCTGCCCACGGGTCTCGTCCTGGGCTCAATACTTGGTGTGATTGGATTTACGCGCATCGTCCTGTGGCAGCAGCTGCACATCTATTCCTACGGCCCGCACTACATGCTGCTTGCGACGGCTGTGGGGCTCGCTCTGGTGGGAATCGTCGCGTTCGGCTCGCTTGCCGGCTCGATGCTGCCGTTCCTGCTCAAGCGCATCGGATTCGATCCAGCGAGCGCCTCTGCGCCCTTCGTCGCAACGCTGGTCGACGTGACGGGACTCGTGATCTATTTCTCGGTGGCGTTTCTGATTCTGCGAGGGACGCTGCTTTAGCGGGAGGCGGGAGGCGGGAAGCGGGAAGCGGGAAGCGGGAAGCGGGAAGCGGGAAGCGGAAAGCGGGAAGCGGGAAGCGAGAAGCGGGAAGCGAGAAGCGGGAAGACGCGAAGTACGGCCCGCCTGCATCTGCGCTCTGCCAAGCTGGCAAGCTACCCAGCTACCCGCCTCCCGCCTCCCGCCTCCCGCCTCCCGCCCACCGTTACTCGATGTACCCTCTCAGCCTATCGAGCATCCTCTTGTCCGTCACTTCG
>DASXYR010000288.1:0-4090 GCA_036502385.1 Gemmatimonadaceae bacterium | reverse complement strand
GATCCCTTGCGGACCTCGACGACGTGCGTCGGCCCAAGTGGAGATACCTCGTCCAGCCCGGGCTCCCCATAGACTACCATAGCGTGGGTCGTCCCGAGCGCCGCCAACGCGCCGGCGAGAATCGGCGCCCGCTCGAGGTCTGAGACCCCGACCACTTGCCTTCCAGCGCGTGCAGGGTTGGCCAGTGGTCCGACGATGTTCATCACGGTAGGAATGCCAAGCTCGCGCCGCACGGGTCCGACGTGTCGCATCGCGGGGTGCATCAGGGGCGCGAACATGAACACGATGCCCGCGTGGCGAAGCGACGCTTCCATGACGGGAACCGGAACCTCGATCGGCACGCCGAGCGCTTCGAGTACGTCGGCGCTGCCACATTTGGTGGTGAAGGACCGGTTTCCGTGTTTCGCGATGCGCGCCCCTGCCCCTGCGGCGACAATGGCCGCGACCGTCGAGATATTGAACGTCGAGACAGCGCCGCCCCCTGTGCCGCAGGTGTCGACCAGACCGTCCGGATCGTCCGCGTTGAGCGAGATCATCGCGCTTCGCAGCGCCCTCACGACTCCCGCGACAACCTCAGAGCTCTCGCCCGTCGCTCGAAGAGCTGACAACAGCGCGGCAACCTGAACGGCCGTCGCTTCACCGCGCATCACAATGTCGAACGCGGCCTGGGCATCGTCGGCCGTGAGAGGCTCGCGGAACGCCAGCTTGTGAATCGCGCCCTGAAGGGCGTTAGGCGGTGCGGCGCTCATTAAACGTGGACTACAGCGAAGAGGCTTGCTCTTTCGACGTGACTATCTGGAGCACCTCTTCGAGAATCTGGCGCGAGTCGGCGCGCCCGGTGGTGGCTTCGCGCAGGGCCTGCTCGACCTGGTAGATGATGTTGCTCTGGTTCTGAAGCGCTTCACCCTGCGCGTGCAGCTGAACGTGCGCTTTCTCCAGCTTCGTCACCGCGACGCGCACCTGCTCCTCGACGGCGGACAAACGCTCTGCTGTTGCGCGCGCTTCAACCGACGCGACCTCGATCGCACGTTTGAGCTGCGATACCCTGATTGAATCGCCGCCCCCACGGCCGCTGAGCGCGGCCTTCGCTTCGGCAAGTTTGTGCTGTAGATCCTGAACGGTGCGCGTGTGTTCTTCGTTGAGCGCCTTTGTCAGCTGCTCAAGTGTGCGCACGGCTTCCTCGCGTGCCCTGCGCTCCGCAAGCCTGGCAAACGCGAGCGCAAACAGGTCGACTGCCGGCGCAATTTTCTCCGACAGTCGATGGCCGAAACGCGTTTTCGGCTCTGAGAGTGCCAGAATGCCCGCCAGCTCGCCGTCGACGAGCAATCCACGCAGCAAGAGGACTCCAGCCTCGGGCGAGGCGCCCACGCCCAGCAATTTCTGGTAATCGCCGGACTCCGTTCCGAAATCGGCGAACGCTTTGCCCGCGGCGATAGTGCGCCGGATGGCAGTCGGAAGATGATCCTGAGCGATCTCCAGCTGCGCGGTTCGCAGGCCCTCGTGCGCCGGCATCAGTCGTTCGGCGAGGAGGTCGCGCCGGGCATCGTACATGAACAGAACTATGCTGCCGTTGCGGTCATGCTCACCGACGTCCTGGCTCAACGCATTCAGCGCCTCGGCGACATTGCCGGCCGAAGTGAACACGGTGGAGAGTGCAGCGAGGGTTCGTGGTGCCATCGTATGGGATCAGCTGAAGATCATTGGAGCGGCGTCGTTCCACATTGAGCGTCGAACCAGCGAAAGTCAATCACCTTCAACGGGTTACGTTCCTTGACACGAGACCGTTCGGGGATAATTTCACGCGATGCTGTCGCGTTCCGTGCAGCTTGTGTTGCACTACGATGGCGCGGGCTTTTCCGGCTGGCAGCGGCAGCCCGGCGAACGGACGATCCAGGGAGTCCTCGAAGCGGCGGTTTCGAAACTGTGTGGCGCCCCCATCGCTGTCGTCGGTGCGGGACGCACGGACGCCGGAGTCCACGCGCGCGGGCAGTCCGCGGGAGCACGCGTGCCTGAGAAATGGAGCGCGCCCGCTCTGCGACGATCGATGAACGCCATTCTACCGGACGATGTATGGATTGCGGCAGCCTTCGAAATGCGTGACGAGTTTCACCCGCGCTATAGCGCGCTTTCGCGCCGCTATAGCTACTTCGTAGGCACAGACGATCTCGCATCATCTCCGTTTCGCCGCACGCACGAGCTGGTATGGGGTAAATCCGCGGATCTCGGCAGAATGATGACTGCTTCGCAGGCAATCCTTGGAAACCATTCATTCCGGGCCTTCGCCGTCAAAGGGACGGCCCCCGAGCGCGACGACCACCGGTGCACCGTCACGCGCGCGACGTGGCGTGATCGGGAGGGGGGACTCGTGTTCGAGATCCAGGCCGACCGGTTTCTGCATCATATGGTGCGATTTCTCGTCGGGACCATGCTCGACGTAGGATCCGGCAAGCGCGAGCCGGCGATTGTCGGCGAGCTGCTCACGCAAGAGGACAACAGTCAAGTCTCTCCTCCTGCACCTCCACACGCTTTATTTCTCGAAGGCGTCGAGTATCCGAAAGACCTCTACCTGGGAACTGCATGAACATCTATCTCGAGAGCGTGAACCTCGACGAGATCAGGAACGCCGCATCGGCGGGACTGGCCGACGGCGTCGCGTTCTCGCACCTCGCCCTCAGCGTCGATGCCCCCGACTCGACCACAGAGGAGCGCCTGGAGGAAATCTCACGCGAGTTCGCATTCCCGATCTGCGTGCCCGTGGGCGCGGTAACACCGGCCGAGATTTATGGGGAAGCCCGGGAGCTCGCGAAAATCTCCGATCACGTCGTGGTTCAGATACCGCTCGTCGAGGATGCGCTCATTCCAATGGCCAAGCTGAGCGCCGAAGGCGTAGTGATCTGTGCGACTTTCGTTTTCAACGGCGCGCAGGCGGTGATCGCAGCCAAGGCCGGCGCGTCGGCAATACGCGTCACGCTCGACGAACTGGAAGCCTACGGACAATCAGGCGCGCAGGCACTCGCCGAGATCAAGAGCATCCTCGAGGTAGGGGGAGAGGAATGCGATGTGATGGTGGGGTCACCACGCTCGGCCGTTCAGTTCTCCGAGTGCGCGACCGCGGGAGCGGACATCGTCTGCCTCACCCCGGAAGCCCTGCGTGCCCTGATCGTGCATCCTTTGAGTGACAAGGGCGTCGACCGTTTTCTCAACGATTTGGCAAAGCGACCCAAAGCCCGCTCCTCATCATGAGGAGCCGACTGATGCGGGCCCTCGCCGCGCTCTTTGCCATAGCATGTCAAGGCGCTTCGAGCTCGCAGTCGGCAGCACAGTCGTCTCTGCCATCGACCAGTGTAAATCAGATAAACTCCTCCCGGCGAACTGCGATTACAGACGCCGTCGCGCGCGTCGCCCCCGCCGTAGTGACGGTGCAGACCGAAGTCATGGAGCGCGTCCCCGCCGACGTGTTCGAGCAATTCTTTGGCGGCCGCTCCGGACAGCGCGCCACCGCGGGTCTGGGCTCGGGATTCATCGTCCGAGCCGATGGTGCGATAGTCACGAATGCCCATGTCGTCGCGGGTGCGAGCCGGATCCAGGTTGCCCTTCGCGATGGAACGACATACACGGCGCGTCTCATCGGAATAGACGAGACGAATGATCTCGCGGTGATCAAGATCGACGCAAAGAATCTTCCCGTCGCTCCGCTCGGGTCCTCAACCGATCTCCTCATCGGAGAATGGGCGATCGCGATCGGCAATCCTTACGGTTTCATCCTCGCGAATTCTGAGCCGAGCGTCACTGCAGGAGTCGTAAGCGGAACCGGACGCAATCTCGCCACGCCCAGCGAAGGCGCGGGCGTGTACGTCGACATGATTCAGACCGACGCGTCGATCAATCCCGGCAATTCCGGCGGACCATTGGTGGATGCGGCTGGAGAGGTGATTGGAGTCAACAGCTCCATTTTCTCCCCGAGTGGTGGCTCAGTGGGCATCGGGTTCGCCATTCCCATCAATCGGGCGCGGCGCGTGGCCGAGGACCTTCTTGCGCACGGCGTCGTGAGGCGGCCGTGGATTGGAATTCAGCCCCAGCTTTCGCGCGC
>DASXYR010000287.1:0-1699 GCA_036502385.1 Gemmatimonadaceae bacterium | reverse complement strand
ATGCCGATGACTAGTCCGCCGATCGCCGGCCACCACATCCAGTGAATCGGCAGTTTCTGGAAGGCGTCCTCCGACGCGTACACTGCGAGCGTCAGAATTCCCGAGAGAGCGCCGGCCAGAACCCCGGCGGCGACGCAGCCGGCGAGACCCGCAGGGCCGATGAACGCGGGGTGCAGCGGAACGGGGAAGATCGGCCCCATGCCGATGATGTAATGGCGCGCGGCTGCCGCAGTTGCGCTGGCCAGCGCGACGGGGATCATGCTGCGCGGTTTCCATTCGAACAACAGCAGCTCGACGGCGAGCAACACGGATGCGACCGGCGCAGCGAATGTCGCGGACATGCCCGCTGCCGCGCCCGCGACGAGAAGCGTCTTTCGCTCCGAGCTCGTGAGGTGGAAGTACTGCGCGATGAGCGAGCCCACCGCGCCGCCTGTCATTATGATCGGCCCCTCGGCGCCGAACGGTCCGCCGGAGCCGATCGAGATAGCCGACGCGACGGGCTTGAGGATGGCCACGCGCGGGTCGATGCGACTCCCATTTATGAGTATCGCTTCGATTGCTTCGGGGATGCCGTGTCCGCGGATGCGCTCTGATCCGTACCGCGCCAGAAATCCGATAATGAGCGCGCCGACGACCGGGACCAGGATCTCGAACGGGCCGAGCGTGTTGCCGGACGGCGAGACGAGCGCGGTGCTCCAGCGCTGAAAGAAAAAGAGATTGGTGAAGATTCCAATCAGGCGAAGGAGCGCCCACGCTACGTAGGCGCCGATGACTCCGATCGCGATCGCCATCACACTGATGGTGATGAGGCGCGGAGTTGCCGTGAAGTCACCAAGGTGGGACAGATCGACGGCTTTGGCTTTTCGTTCTGTTGTTGTCACGTCCTAAACATGTTGACTACGATCGCGTCGTTTGTCAACGATCTCCAAACAGCTATCACACACTGACGCGTCGGTACCGACGGAACGCTTCAGCCGCCCATAATCGCGAGAATATTGCCATCGGGATCCTTGAACCATGCCGTCTTGAATTTGTTGGTGACGTAGACATCCCCCTTTTGCGTGAGACCCGGGATGTCGTAGTGCTCGAATGCCACGCCTTTGGCCTTGAGATCGCGCGCCTCCTTCTCGACGTCGTCCACGTGCCAGTTGGCAGCGGTCGCCTTGTTCGTACCGGCGTACTGCGACTTGTAGACGATGACGCTCGCATTGCCGCTCTTGTAGTTCAACACCTCGGGCTCGGCGACCGGCAGCGGTTTCAGGCCCAGAACGTCAGAGTAGAATTTCCGGGCAACCTCTATGTCCTTTACCGCAATGGTCGCGATTGCATCCTTGTCGCCAATCATCCCGTTCCTCCTTCCGATGCTCGCGCACCGGTCGCTAAGCCGTTTGCCCGTCAATGCTGACGGTGATGGTGCGCCATCGTTCCTGCTTGAAGCGAAGCACGCTGAGCGCGCAGCGTGTGGCGTGACCCGCCAGGATCGCCAACCAGATGTCGATCGGATCGAGATGGCTCGTCTGCTGCACTGCGAAGCATATGCCCAGAGGCACGACTACCTGCGAAAGGATCGAGATATAAAGGGGACTCTTGGTGTCTCCCGTTCCCTGAAGGCCGCCTGTATAGGTAAGCGCCACGGCGACCAGCAGGCCCGAGATACTCAGGACGTGCATCAGCTGCACCCCAATCCCGACGACCACCG
>DASXYR010000286.1:0-2586 GCA_036502385.1 Gemmatimonadaceae bacterium | reverse complement strand
CGGCTTGAGCTAATCGAGAGACGAGCAGGCCTCAACGCTGACGTCGTATTCAAAACCGAGAGAGGAAAACAACCATGCTTGTACTCGTCGACCCAAAAGACAGCCGCGCCGTTCGCAATAAGGACAACGTCCTGGTCCTCTACGATCAAATGATCAACCAGAAGAAGTCAGAAGAGGCAACGGCCAAGCTCCTCAATCCAGCGTATATCCAACACAATCCCCTGATCCCGGATGGCCCAGCGGCGCTGGGGCAGTTTTTTGGAAAGGTCACTCGTGAGCGGGCACGCGCGCGCGTTGTCGTCCACCGCATCATCGCGGTCGGCGATTACGTGTGGGCACATGTGAACTTCCTAAATCTGTTCAACGACGACCCGCAGGATACGGGAATCGCTGGTGTCGACATCTACAAGATGGATGCGGACGGCAACGCCATAGAGCATTGGGACACCTTGCAAATGGTCGGTGACCCGAAGAACTCAGCCCCCCTGATCGCCCCGAATATTCCCCGCGCCAACGCGAACGGGATGTTCGAGGAGAGGACGTAACCCAGGTTCTAAGCGCAAGGACCATTGCGCTGAAAGCGAGACTGATTGCAGCACACCGGCACGTGAGCGAGAGCATGTTCCGGAACCATTGACAGGAGGTAGCAGATGGGTCAAGCAATTGACGACTCAGCGTTGGACTTGCTCTTTCGTGAAGCACGTACCTACTCGACCTGGCAGCCGCGGCCGGTGGCCGATCAAACGTTGCGGGAACTCTACGAAATCCTCAAGTGGGCGCCGACCAGCGCGAACTCTGCGCCAGCGCGGTTTGCGTTTCTTCGGTCGAAGGAAGCCAAGGAACGACTCCGTCCAGCGCTAGCGCCGGGCAACATCGAAAAGACGATGACGGCTCCCGTGACCGTGATCGTCGCGTACGACATGAAGTTCTACGAGCAGCTGCCCAAGCTGTTCCCTCAAAGGCCAGGAGTGAAGCAGATGTTTGAGAATAATCCTCAGTTGGTCGAGGTGACCGCTCAGCGGAATTCCACCTTGCAGGGCGCTTACCTGATCCTCGCCGCACGGGCGCTCGGCCTGGATTGCGGGCCGATGTCCGGCTTCGATAACGCGAAGGTCGATGAGGAGTTCTTTGCCGCCGGGAAGCCATGTTTCGGCTGCGATCAAGAATTCTTTCCTGAAGGGCACGTCAAGTCGAATTTCCTCTGCAATCTAGGGCACGGTGACCCAAGTACGTTGTTCCCTCGACTTCCTCGTCTGCCGTTCAACGAAGCGTGTTCGCTCTTATAACGCAACGCATGCGGGCACTCGTGTCGCTCGGGTGGGACAGCTAGATGCTGGTGCGTCAACCGCCAGGCAAGGAGCGAGCGTATGAACACCTGCCTTCCACGACCGGTCGGATTTACAATCACCTGAGAGCAGGCGCCGTTGAAGAAGATCGGATTCTTGTCGTTCGGGCATTGGACCGACTCGTACGGCTCGCAGGTACGGTCCGCGGCCGATTCGCTGCTCCAGTCCATCGAGCTGGCCGTCGCCGCCGAGGCGTTGGGCGCTGACGGCGCGTACTTCCGCGTCCACCATTTCGCGCGCCAGCTCGGCTCGCCCTTTCCGCTGCTTGCCGCCATCGGCGCGCGGACGCGTACGATTGAGATCGGGACAGCCGTGATCGACATGCGCTACGAGAATCCGCTGTACATGGCGGAGGACGCGGGCGCGGCCGACCTCATTGCGGGCGGCCGGCTCCAGCTCGGGATCAGCCGGGGCTCGCCGGAGCAGGTGACTGACGGATGGCGCTACTTCGACTACGCGCCCGCATCAGGCGAGAGCGATGCCGACATGGCGCGCCGCCACGCGGAGAAGTTCTTCGACGTGCTGAGAGGAGACGGGTTCGCGAAGCCCAATCCGCAGCCGATGTTCCCCAACCCGCCCGGGCTGCTTCGCGTCGAGCCGCATTCGGCAGGGTTGCGCGATCGCATCTGGTGGGGCTCCGCCTCGAACGCGACGTCGCTGTGGGCGGCCAAGCTCGGCATGAACCTCCAGAGCTCGACGCTGAAGGAGGATGAAAGCGGCGAACCGCTGCACGTCCAGCAGCGGCGGCAAATCGAGGCGTACCGCGAGGCGTGGAAGGCAGCGGGCCACCGGCGCGAGCCGCGCGTGTCGGTCTCGCGCAGCATCTTCCCGCTCGTCGACGACCGCGACCGGACGTATTTTGGACGTGACACGCGCGATCGCGATCACGTCGGCTACATCGACAGCATGCGCGCCGTCTTCGGCCGCTCGTACGCGGCCGAACCCGACGTGCTCGTCAAGGAACTGGCAGCCGACGAAGCGATTGCTGCGACGGACACGCTGCTGCTGACCGTGCCGAACACGCTCGGTGTGGACTACAACGCGCACGTGATCGAGAGCATCCTGAGGTACGTCGCACCGGCGCTCGGCTGGCGCTGACGTCGCTCCGTGCTTGTCCACTCCTCCCACACAATCGAACCGCCTGTTGCGCATGCTCAGCAACGGGCGTGGACACTACAGCATCTCGGCACGACGTCATGCCAGCGACAAGGCCGTTACGAAAAGCGCCAACAAACCGTCC
>DASXYR010000285.1:0-7842 GCA_036502385.1 Gemmatimonadaceae bacterium | reverse complement strand
GGTGAAGCTCGACGTGTTCAACACCGGCGACGAGCTGTTCAGTTTAACGACCGCGCTGCACACCTACATCGCCGTGGCCGACATCCGCGAATCAGCACTCCGCGGGTTCGGCGGCAAGTGGTACCTCGACAAGACCCAAGGCGGAAATGAGACCAAGGATGACGCAAAGAAGCTCGTCATAAACGACGAGACGGATCGCGTCTACCTCAAGGCGCCGAAGAAGGTTGAAATCGAGGACCGCGGCAACGAGCGCCGCATCGAGGTGCGCGCCGCCGGGTTCAAGGACGCCGTCGTGTGGAACCCGTGGGTTGAAAAGGTGACCGGATTCATCGGACTGGATACCGAAGACTATCTGCGGATGATTTGCGTCGAAGCGGCGCAGATCGGCTCGCCGGTGGAGCTCAAGCCCGGCGGGACGTGGAGCGGCTCACAGATGCTGGTGATCGTGTAGCGTGCCGATTTTCCGCCCGTCGGCGTTCAAATGGCAGTGCGACCGGTGCGGAGTGTTTTTCGGGGCGGGAAAGGGCGGCGTGTGCTCGTCGTGCAAGCGGGCGCTGTGCGATTTTCATCTTTACGGGTCGTTTCTCGAAAAGCTCAAAGCTCGGTTCTCCAGCGAGAGACTCTCGTGCGTCGAGTGTCGCGCAAAAGGGACATGAAAGAGTGGGAAAGACAACTCAACAGAGGGACTGCAAGACAGGAGCGCCGAGCTTTAGAGGCGCTCAGAGCATGGAGAATTACGACGTCGGGACTCGCTGACCCGCTGGTGCTTTACTGCCAGGACATCGTTAGACCTAACTTCAGCTGGTGCTATGTGGACCCTCACGATTGTCCTGGTTGCGCCTAATAGGGTCACGACGTAGGCAGCACCATGCTCCGAGCGTAGTCTGCTCGTCGCTCCCCTCTAGCAGTCCGTCGTTGATGTCTTGGCGCTAGAATTTCTTGACAAACCCCGACGCCCATGCGTCGCCCATTACGCGGCCCTTGATCCAGAACGCGGCAATCAGAACGGCGTACTGAAGGAATGTGCTGATCTCGCTCCTGAACGCCTCGGCCCAGTGGTATTCGCCGACGGGCTGCGGTCCGCTCGGTGGACGCGGAATCCAGCGCGGCGTCTCGTTCTTGTAGTCCAGGTATTCCCGCCCAAAAATCGACTCCAGCACTCCTTCCTCGTAGCGGACGATCAGCTCGTACTCGACGGCGAACAGCAGGATTGCGATCGGCAGAAACCAGAGCACGCCCGAGATGGTGACGAATCCCATCCAGATGAGAAAGTTGCCGTTGTAGAGCGGGTTTCTGCTCCACGCAAAAATTCCGTACGTCACGAGCCGCTGCACGTTGCGCGAGCGGCGCCGGGTGACGGTACCCGCGGCAGCGACACCCGCGAGACGGATCGCCTCCCCGATGACGATCAGCGAGAGTCCCACTTCCCACCGGAAGGGAGAGCTCGCGCCGGGCATGACCAGCGGAACTCCAAGAAAAAGAAGTGGAAGCCATCCGCGATGACGGAAGAGGACAGCGCCGATCTGCGCCGGGATCGACTGCTCGGCGGCGCTCACGCGCTGCGGCTGCGGAGTCGGGTTGGTCACGCGCGGCGCGTGTCCTCTGTCGACCGCTGGGTCATTTCGCTCGCTGCGCTTCAGCAGCGTCTTCAACCCAGGGCGAAAAAAGGGTGCGCCACTGGTCAGGTACCGGAATCGGCTTGCCGTCGGGAGAGACGGTGACGTAGACGATCGACGCATCGCACACGACGTTACCCCGCTGATTCCGCACAACCTGCCGCACGATGAAGCTGGTATTGCCAACCGAGAGCAGTCCCGTCTGAATCGCGAGATCGTCACCCGGAAAGGTCTGCGCCAAGTACGACGCTTCCACTTTGCGCACCACCGCCCACAAGCTCGTCTTCATGTACTCCGCGTACGACATGTGCCGCTCGAGAGCGGACCAGCGCGCGCGCTCGAGAAGAACCAGCATGTGGGCGTGGTTGACGTGCCCAACCGAGTCGCAATCGCTGGGGTAGATGTGAACCGTGAAATTTTCGGTCATTGGATCGTGGATAGAGTGAAGCGCCGCGGAGAAAGTTAACCGGGTCGGGGCGCTATACCATTCAGGCGCTAGATTTCGAGCATGCCTCCAGTGCTCCCGGATGGCGCCCTCTACCTCGACAAATCCGAGCAGGTAGACCGCTTCCTCAAGGAAATCTCAGATGTGAAGGAGCTCGCCCTCGATACCGAGGGCGCGAGCTTCCATCGCTTTCTCGACCGCATCTATCTGCTCCAGCTGTCGACGCGAGAGCGGAGCGCCATTTTCGATCCCCTTCCCATCGGATCGCCGGCCGGGCTGGGCGATCTTCTTCAGAGCAAATCCGTGGAAGTCGTTTTCCACGACGCGGACTACGACCTGCGCCTGCTGCATCAGGACTACGGCTGGCACGTCACGAACATCTTCGATACACGTATCGCGTCTCAGCTTCTGGGAATCAAGTCCTTCGGCCTCGCCGCGCTTCTGGAGCAGTTTTTCGACGTCAAGCTGGACAAGAAGCACCAGCGCGCCGACTGGTCGATGCGCCCGCTGACGGCTGACATGCTCGACTACGCCGCGCAGGACACGCGATATCTGTTGCAGCTCAAGGATCACATGACGCGCGAGCTCGAACGTCGCGGGCGACTTCACTGGGCGAAGGAGGAGTTCGCCCGCCTGGAAGGCACGCGCTGGGAAGCCGAAGAAAGCATGGAAGGCTTTCTTCGGCTCAAGGGCGCCCGCGATCTGTCGCGCCAGGAGTTGGCAGTCCTGCGCGAAGTCGCGAACTGGCGCGACACTGTCGCAGCGCAGCTTGATCGCGCGACCTTCCGCGTAATGGGCAACGAGGTGCTGTTCGAGCTGGCGCGCCGGGCTCCGAAGAGCGTTTCGGAGCTGAGCGCGATCAAGGGCATGCCCAAGGGCATGATCGAGCGCGGCGGTGCCGACATCATTGCTGCCATACGGCGGGGTGTCGAGGTTCCTGAGGGTCAGCTGCCCAGATTTCCGCGGGGTCAGCGCTGGAACAAGGACCGAGACTTCGACGAGAAGGTCGCGCGCCTCAAGAGCGTGCGCGATGCGGCGGCGACGAGACTGGAGCTCGATCCCGGAGTGCTATGCTCGCGCGAGCGGCTGGAAAGTATCGTTCGCGGCAACCCCAGGACTCTCGAAGAGCTGGCGGCGATACCCGATATCCGCCACTGGCAGATCGAGGAGATGGGGGAAGGATTCCTTAGCGCACTCAGTGCGGCGACTTGAACACGAAGCGCTGTCTGATACGCGTGGCCACTGCGCAGTCTCCGAGGTGCGCCGGATGGTACCGTGATTCGTTCAGCGCATCCGCCGCCGATAGCACGAACTCACGGTAGTTGCCGGAGACAAAGTCCATCGATTGCGGCGCTATCGAACCGTTCGCGCGCACGGTGAAGGCTAACATGACGCTATCCTCGATTCCCGCGATCGCGGCCCGACTCGGATACTTCGGAACGATGCCGGTGCTCGGCATCATCGCGTACGAGAAGGGCAGGTCATAGCGGGGGATTTTCGCCCTGAAGATGTATCTCGCCTCCGGCACAGTGTCTGCCTGGTCGTCCGGAGCGAATCTCAGCACCAGCGGAATCGAATCCGCACGATCGAGCCACGGAACGTCCCGATTCTTCGCCATCGCTCCGAGCGCCGACCGAATGCTGTCCGCAAAGTCCCCAGTAAGCGTTTCATCGACGACATCGGTCACGACGAGAGATCCATCGGAGTGCGCGGTGACGTAGGCTACCGCTCCGATATCGAGGATGCCGCCGGCACACCGTGATCCGAGCGAATCGCAGGGCTCGTCCCCTACTACGACGCTCAACGGCAGCTTCGACGGCGCCTTGAAGCGCGCCTGAAATCCCTGGGCGAGAAAATTCTCGAAGTTGGGCGGCAGCGTGGTTTTCGGGTCCTGCGATGCGGCGGTCATTTTCACGATTGTCTCGACCGTGTCACTTGCGTGAAGTGTGTCGAGGCAGCCGATGGCATCAGCGCCGACGTCATTCGCGGTCGAAGAAGGCCTACGGTTGGGAGTTGGGTTGGCGGCGCACGCACTTGCCGCCATGACAACGAGGGTGAGGCCTATGGCGCGAAGTCTGAGGAGCACGCGCTCAATTTACGAAATGAATTCTTGATGCCGTAAGCTTTTAGAAGCCCAGGTACGCCCTTACGCGCGGCTCCATCTTCTCGGGTGTCCAGAACGGCATCCAGACGAGGTTCATCTCGACCTTCTCCACGCCGGGCAGCGTCTTCAGCTCCGTCTCGGCGTTGGTCATGATCTCGGGTCCCGATGGACAGCCCGGCGAGGTGAGGGTCATATCGACCTTCACGGTGCTGCCATCCACAGCAATGGCGTAAACGAGACCCATATCCATGATGTTCAGCTGGAGATCAGGGTCCTTCACACGCCGAAGCGCGAGCTTGACCTGATCCTCGCTGACGACCCCCGCTGTAGCAGCCGTTTCTGCAGCCGAGGCAGCCGGGCTTCCCACCTCTCCATTCTCTTCGTTCATGATCGAATCACCTCACCAGCAACTTAACGCTTTTTCGAGCTCGTCTTCTTCTTGACGGTGGTCTTTTTCGCAGGGGTGCTCTTGCTGCGGCTCTTCGACGTTGCGCTTGCGATCGTGTGGTGCTTCGAGGACGTGTGACGACGCTTCGCGCGGGGCGGCGGAGGATTCCAGCCGACCTCGCGATCGGCGCGGAACTTCGAGGATCTCGAGGCCAGCTCGGGTCCGTCGAGCACCGAGAGTACTGCCGCATCGGACAGATCAGCGCGGACGTCCGAGATCACCTTTGCAGGACGCAGGGCGCGGGCGGCGTGCACACGGTTGGTCAGGAGGATCACGAACATCTGCCGCTCGGGGTCAATCCACATCGAGGTGCCCGTAAAGCCGGTGTGTCCGTAAGCGGTGGGGCCGAGGTAGCGGCCCGAGCCATAGTCTCCGTCGGCGGTATCCCATCCGAGGGCGCGGTGTCCGAACGCTCTCGATGTGAATAGATCGACCGTCGACTTGCTGATGATCTGCACGCCGTTGTACTCGCCGCCGTTGAGCATCATCTGCGCAAAGATCGACAGATCTCCAGCGGTGCTGAAGAGTCCGGCGTGACCGGCGACGCCGCCGAGTGCGTAGGCGTTTTCGTCGTGTACTTCGCCTTGAAGCGGATAGCCGCGGGGAGGGGTGACTTCGGTTGGAGCGATCCGGTAGCGGAGCGAGTCGGAGGGACGGTACATCGTTTCGGTCATCCCGAGCGGCTCGAACACCCGGCGCTCGAGGAATTTATCCAGCGGCTCGCCGGCAACGACTTCAATGATGAGGCCGAGCACGTCTGCGCCGAGATCGGAGTAGATGTACTGGGCGCCCGGGCGTCCCTCGAGCGGTGTGTTGAGGACCAGCGCCCTCGCTTCAAGCGGCGTCTGGGCAATGCGCCAGATGTCGCGGCCAGCGGGCAGTCCGGACGTATGCGTGAGGAGCATCCGGATAGTGACTTTGTCCTTGTCGCCGCCGCCGAACGTTGGGATGTAGTTCACGACCGGGTCATCGAGTCCGATCTTCTTTTCGTCGTACAGGATCATGATCGCCGAAGTGGTTCCGACAACCTTGCTCAGCGAAGCGATGTCGTAGATCGTGCGTTCGGCGTCGACCGGGGTACTGCTGCTGCTCCAGGACAACTTTCCAAAGCCCTTCTCGTATACCGCCGCACCATTTCGGCCTACGACTACCGAGGCTCCGGGGTATCCCCCAGCCTTGATTCCTCGCTCAACGACGCGCTCGATGGCGCCGAGGCGGTTCTCGGACATGCCGACCTCAGCCGGGGACTTGGCCGGCAGGCCATCGCCTGCACGGGTTACAGTCAGTGCGGTGAGAATGACTCTTAGCAACGCTAACTCCTTGGACTACTTTAGTTTATACGGATCGCGCGAGCGGAAGTTCCAACCCGGCCGGGCATGCCCAACGGCTCCGCGATATGGCGGCGGCTTACGTTTGCAAACGATTGCCAGGAATGAAAGTCACCGTGTTTTTTCGGGAAACTTTTAAGACGAGCGGTGTGACTAAGAAAGAGTCCGAGATGCCATTCGACCAGCTGGACCTCAAGCGCGCAATTGCCGGCGACGAAAGGGCCATGCAGCGGCTTTGGTCGCAGCATGCTCCGCATATCGACGCGGTCGTACGCAGGCTTTGTGGTGATGCCGAGCTGGCCGCTGACATCTCGCAGGAGGTCTGGATGCAGATCTTCAGGGCGCTCCCAAGCTACAGGGGTGACTCGCAATTCGGAACATGGGCACATCGGATTGCGGTGAACCGCACCCTCAACGCGCTGCGCAAGATCAGGCGCCTCGCAAAGCTGGAGACCGACATTGAAGACGATTCCGCTCTCACTGAGCAGGATACCGACAGGACGTTTCTGGCGGAATCCATCGAGCAGGCGATGACGAAGCTGTCGCCGGGGGCGAGAGCGGTGTTCGTTCTTCATGATGTGGAAGGATATACGCACGGCGAGATCGGAGAAGAACTCGGTATCACGCCGGGCGGATCGAAATCTCAATTGTTCAAGGCTCGGGCCAAGCTGAAAATGCTGCTGGCCCACCTCGTCGACGAATCACAACCAGTTGCAGGAAAGGGGAAGGCACATGTCGCACCTGTCTGAAGATCAACTCGACCATCTCATCGCCATGGAGCGGGCGAGTCAGCATCCGCCGCTCAACGAATGGCGAACCATAGCCGCGCGGGCGCGAGAGGAAGGACTGATACGCGAGTCGGAATCGCGTTCGTGGATAGCTGGTCAACCGTGGCTTCAGGCCGCGGCTGCCGTCCTGCTGTTGATCGGCGGAGTGGCGATCGGACGGACGACGATCGGACTGCCCACTAGCACCGGACAGGTCGAGAATTCGGTCGCGGCGAATCGTACGGCGTCGACGGCCTCGGGTCCCACCGTCCCTGCGATCACCGCCAGCGCCAGCTTTGCCTCCGTCGACGATGCCTCTGCAACCCTCGAGCGCGCGCTCGGCGATTATCAGCGGGCTTCGGCTTTCCTTGCCGCAAACGGCTCCGGGGCGACGACGATGGACAGCTCGAGGATCTATTCCGCCAGGCTCGCGGCGCTCGACAAGGTCGGCAACGCGATGGAGAGCGCACTTCAGACGGCGCCGCATGATCCGGTGATTAATCAGTACTATCTCGCGACAATGGGAGCCCGCGTCGCGACGCAGCAGCTAGTCAACAGACCGGTCGGTCTTGCCCTGAAGGGATTCTAGGTGAAGCTCGGAGGGAAAGAGGTGTCGGCAATGAGAAAGGGTCAGGTGGCGGCGGCCATGATCGCGTCGTTCGCGCTGCCGGGGCTGTCGATGGCGCAGAGTGCCACACAGCTGCCGCCATCGCCCGCATCCGTGGAGATGCCGTCCGGATGGTTCGGCGTGAGGATCTCGGACCAGGCGATACTGAACGAGAGCGGCGCGGCGTTCTTCGACAGATATCCGATCGTCACAAACGTCGAGCCCGGGTCGCCCGCTGACAAAGCGGGGGTCCATCCCGGTGATGTTTTGATCACGTTCAACTCGCACGACATGCGCGGCGGCGCGCTTCAGATGAGCGACTGGTTGAAGCCTGGTGCGCCTTTCCAGCTCCGACTGCGGAGAAACGATGCCCTCCGGACCGTGCGCGGTGTATTGGGCCGGCGCCCCGAGGGCTGGGAACAGGTAGTCGTCGTGCAGGTCTCCCCGCTGCAGGAGATGATGACGCGAGCCCGTGAAGCTCCCGCAGTCGAAGCGAGCCCCGAACCCGGGATGGTGCGCGTCAGGAC
>DASXYR010000284.1:0-2476 GCA_036502385.1 Gemmatimonadaceae bacterium | reverse complement strand
GGCCGCGCCGAGTGGGAATTATTCCTTTGGATATCACGCGGCCGATGATAGTTCCATCCATCCCCGGCTCCAGCGACGAGATCGCGCTGATGGTGCTCGCATCCTCGTAGCGTCGGGGGATGTGGAAGAGGAGATCGCGTGCAGTAAGGATTCCAAGCCTGCGGAGCGCCTCCGCGCGGGCGGGGCCGACACCTTTGAGATAGGTGACGGGCATGTCGAGATAAATCCTGCTCGCGCGATTCTCCGTCGCGGGCATTAGCCCTCGAGCACCTCGCGCGCGAAATCGGCCGCGTCGAATGCAAGCAGGTCAGTGGCTTTTTCGCCCACACCGATGAACTTCACGGGCACGTCCAGGGCATCGTGCACCGCGAGCACGATGCCGCCCTTCGCCGTTCCGTCGACCTTCGTGATGACCAGCCCCGTAATCGGAATCGCTTCCGCGAAAGTCTTTGCCTGCACGACAGCGTTCTGGCCGATCGTCCCGTCGAGCACCAACAGCGTCTCGTGGGGCGCGGTCGGAAGCCGCTTCCGAACAACGCGGTCGATCTTCCTCATCTCTTCCATGAGAGAGCCGCTGGTATGGAGCCGTCCGGCAGTGTCCACGATCACGACATCCTTCTTGCGGGTGATTCCCGCGTCCACCGCGTCGAATGCAACCGATGCCGGGTCCGAGCCCGGATTACCGCCAACGAAGTCAGCGCCCGACCGCTCAGCCCAGGTACGAAGCTGATCGATCGCACCAGCGCGAAAGGTGTCGGCGGCTCCAACGAGCGCCGACATCTTTTTGCGCTTGAGGGACTCGGAGAATTTCCCGATGAAAGTGGTCTTTCCGGCACCGTTCACGCCGACGACCAGAATCACCGTCGGCGCGAACTCGGCATAGCAAATCGACGGGTCGCTGTTGCCCGAGCGAAGTGATGCTTCGATTGCCTTGCGCAAAGCGGCAAGGAACTGGTCCTGTGTCTTGACGAATCCGCGCCGAGCCTGGCCTTCGATCTCCGCGACGAGTCGCATTGTCGTCGGAACGCCGAAGTCGGCCTCGAGGAGAATCTCCTCCAGCGACTCGAGCGAGCCCTGTATCGCACCCGTGCGCGCCAGAGCGGCGACATCGGTAAGCGCGACGTCCTTTATCTTGGTCCATAGCGAGCGCGTCGGTAAATCCCCGGCTCGCCTGACAATCCTGCCTGGCATTTATTGGTTGCTTGATTGAAGGCAAAAAAAAACCCGGACACTGGGTCCGGGTTGGAAGATAAGTCCTGCCGAATGCCTATGGCGCTACTCCGCCGTATCCGCGACGTGGCTGTCGCTTAGGCTCGCCAGCGTCTGATTTCTCATCTTCTGGAAGAGCGCGCGCTCGCTGGCGGGTATTGGCTCTCCGCCGCGGCTCTGCAGCGCCAGTTTGGGATCGTGCGCGACGCCGTCAACGCGGATCTCGAAATGGAGGTGAGGTCCGGTCGCCCAGCCAGTCATGCCGACGAATCCGATCGTGGACCCCATCGCCACCCGCGTACCCCGCTTCATGCCAGGGGCGAAGTTGCGCATGTGTCCGTAACGGCTCACCATCCCATTCCGATGCCGGATGTCGATCATGTTTCCGTATCCGCCCTTAACCCCTGCGAAAATGACCACGCCATCACCGATTGCGCGGACTGGCGTGCCCATCGCGGCAGCGTAATCCGTACCGGTGTGATTGCGCCACTCGCCGAAGATCGGATGCTTGCGCGCGCCGAAAATGCTGCTGATCCGGCGGAAAGCGACCGGTGCGCGAAGGAACGCGGCGCGCAGGGACATTCCGCTGGCGTCGTAGTACTGCGTGCTGCCGCCACCAGGCGGATCGAAGTGGATCGCCTCGAGTGCGTTCTGGCTGTTGGAGAGCGCCAGGCGAGCGCCAAGGATCTTGTTGACGATGATCGCGCCGTTGGGCTTCTGAAGGCGCTCGACCAGGAGGTGGAACTTGTCCCCTTGGTGGAGATCGCGGCTCATATCGACCTTGTACTCGAAGATGTCGGCGAGCGACCAGGCCAGCTGATGGCGAGCGGACGGCGGCAGGACGCCGACACCACTTTCGTTTAGCGCGTTATACAGGCTGGAGGTGATGGTGCCCGTGATAGCGAGGGTGTCCATCAACTCGGTGTTGGACGCCTCGACTACGAGGGGACTGAGGAGGAAGTTCGCCGGCTCGAGCCCGGGCCGGGTGACGACCACCGGCTGCATCGGGAACACCTGCTTCTTTTCCAGCGGTGGGGTAAGGCAAATCGCGACCACTGCCAAGGTCGCCACAACTGCATAGCTCAAGGGTCTTATGCGCGCCTGCATCAATCCATCTGCCTTCGAATAAATGTCGGAATTTCCATGTCACTCAGGTCCTGCTCAGGAGACGATCGATCCCTCTCTGGTGTCACTGCCGGATTGCTCGTCGGAGTGGTCCTTCTTGGGAGCTCCAGCGGACCCACTCGAGAGGCTCCATTTCCTCGCG
>DASXYR010000283.1:0-8712 GCA_036502385.1 Gemmatimonadaceae bacterium | reverse complement strand
CGATGGCCGGCAATAGATTCCCGTGGTCGTTACACCGTACAAAAGACGGTCATCAACGGAAGCGTCCCTATTGAGCACCGACTCCCACGCGACGGTTTCATTCATGGGATGCATTGTAATCTCCTGTTCGAACGGTCTGTACTGTGGTTCGTGCCCGAATGATGCTGGGCAGGCGAGCGGGGCGATATCCGAATCTTGCGGTCAAATTCCTTATACTTGGGCTGGTTGAGAGGCACTTCAGACATCGGGCTAGAATGACGGGACCATCCGGCGAACAATTCGACGTTCTCGTGATCGGCGGCGGGATCACAGGCTGCGGAGTCGCGCGGGACGCGGCGATGCGCGGTTTGACGGTCGCGCTTTTTGAGCGGGATGATTTCGCCAGTGGAACTTCGGGCCGCTCGTCGCGCCTCGTCCATGGCGGCATCAGGTATCTCGAGCAGGGCCGGCTCCATCTCGTCCACGAATCCATCAGGGAGAGGCAGACGCTGCTCCGTATCGCGCCCCACCTGGTGCGGCCGCTCGCCTTTACCTGGCCCATCTACCGCGATGCTCGGGTGGGAAGGCTGAAGCTCAGTGCTGGGCTTCTCGCCTACTACCTCATGGCGATCGGGCGCTCCCGCCGCCACCACACGCTGAGCGCCGCCGAGACAATCGCGCGAGAGCCATCGTTGAAGCGGGCAGCACTCACGGGCGGAGCCGTGTACTACGATGCGTGCACCGACGATGCGCGTCTCACTGTGGCAAACGCAATTGCCGCCCGGGAAGCAGGCGCTACGGTGATCAACCACACGCGCGTGCAGAAGCTGCTGGTCGAAGGCGACAAGGCGGTGGGCGCGGTCGTGTCGCCGGCTCTCTCCGGCGAGAGCTATGAAGTTCGCGCACGAATCATCGTCAACGCTACTGGCGTGTGGGAGAGAGAATTCGCCTCTGGATCTGACAAGCGGGCGCATCGCGGGAGCAAGGGAGTCCACATATCCGTCCCGCGAGAGCGGATCGGCAATCGTGACGCCCTCACTCTCATCTCACCGATAGACGGAAGAGTGATGTTCTGTCTCCCCGCCGGCCCGCAGGCGATTGTCGGTACCACCGACACCTGGACGGACGAGTCTCCGGAAACGGTCCACGCTTCCGCCGCCGACCTCGACTATCTGATTCGCTCGGCCAACGCCTATTTCCCCGACGCGTATCTAACGCCAACTGATGTCGTGAGCGCGTGGGCCGGAATTCGCCCTCTGGCCAGCGCGGCGGCGGCAAACCCGGGCGCGGTTTCGCGCGAGCACAGCATCGTCACGGACAGCGCGGGCGTGATTACCGTCGCGGGCGGAAAACTTACGACTTACCGCTCGATGGCTTCCGAGGTAGTCGACCTCGTTCAGGAAGCGCTGGGCCAGAAACGGGGAAATTCACGCACTGATTCGGTGGAGCTGCCGGGAGGCGACCGACCGAAGAAGATCGCGGCTCTTCAGGCTACCGACCAGACTCTGGCTAGACCGCTCGTCGAGTCACTCCCGTATACAGGCGCCCACCTCGTATATGCCGTTCAGTCGGAGATGGCGCAGACGCTGTCTGATCTTCTGATCAGGCGAACGCACCTCGCATTCGAGACGCGCGATCACGGACAGAGCGTGGCGCCCCGGGCGGCCGAGATCGTTGGGCCGCTGCTGGGCTGGACCGAGGCGACGAAAGCCGCCCGCCTCCGCGAATACAGCGAAGACGTCGGGCGGATGTTCGCCATCAATTGAGTCCGTGCGCCATCGAGAGAAATTCGGACCGGGTCATTGGGCAATCGCGAAACTGACCTCGCAAAGCGCTGGTGATCGTTCTCGAGTTCTGTTTCTGGACACCGCGCATCATCATGCAGAGGTGATACGCCTCGATCACCACTCCTACTCCGGCCGGCTTGAGCACTCGGCAGAGACCCTCGGCTATCTCCTCGGTCAGACGCTCCTGGACTTGTAGACGCCGCGCATAGACGTCCACTATCCGCGGGATCTTCGAAAGTCCGACGATCTTGCCATTCGGGATATAGGCCACGTGGGCCTTTCCAAAGAAGGGCAGCATGTGGTGCTCGCACATCGAGTAGAGCTCGATATCGCGCACCATGATCATGTTGTCGTGGTCTTCCTTGAAGATTCCCTCGCCCACGACTTCCTCGGCCGACGAGCTGTAGCCCTGCGTCATCCACTTGAGGGACCTGGCGACACGCGATGGCGTTCTAATCAGACCCTCACGCGACGGATCCTCGCCAAGGAGCTCGAGCTCTCGATGTACCAGATCCTCGAACTCGTCGTTCTGCATTGATTCATCGGCGTCGAACGCCGTGTCGCGGACCAGTTGTGTTGCCATCTGTCAAACACCCTTTGCTTGAATGGTGATCGGCGGAGGCGGCTTGAGCAGCAGCTCGTTCTCCATCGCTATTTCCGCTTCGAGATTCTGATGGTCGCGATTGATCGTCGCCATCGCGCGTCGCCTGCCGTCGACCATGTATGAGACCGCGCAGTCCATTTTCATTACATCGCCGTCGATGCGCGTTGCATCCCACTTTTCGACGTGACCCGTGTACTGGATCGAGACCTTGTCGTAGTGCGCGCTCCAGAAAAAGGGGATGTCGTCGAATCGGTCGCTAAATCCCAGCATGTTCCGCGCAACGACCTGTCCCTGTCGCTCGGCTACGACCCAGTGCTCGACCCTGAGTCGGGCGTCGGAGTACGCATCGGGCCATCGCGCGACGTCCCCCGCTGCAAACACGCCCTTCACGTTGGTCCGGAGGAACTCGTCGACCGCGATGCCGTTGTCCATCGTTATGCCGGCGGACTCGGCCAGCAGGGTGTTGGGCCGCACACCGATTCCGGCGACGACGATGTCCGCCTCGATGCGCGTGTCGTCATCCAGAACGACCGTGTTCCCGTCGATCGCTTTCGCGGTGCGCCCGAGATGAAAGGTCACACCCTGCTGCTCGTGGACACTCTGAATCAGCGCGCCAAGCTCGCCGCCGAGGACTCGCTCGAGAGGAAGCTTTTCCGGAGCGACGACGTGAGCCTTCAGTCCGCGAGCAACGAGCGATGCCGTCGCCTCGAGACCGATGAAGCTGGCGCCGATTACGACGGCGGTTTTCGCGTTTTTTACCCTGTCGATGATTGCGCGGCAGTCGGCAAGCGTGCGCAGATACAGAATCCGGTCGCCGCCGGGAATGTCGAGGCGGATCGGGGTTGCGCCCGTTGCGATCAGCAATGCGTCGTAACTTCGAGTGGTCCCATCGCTCAGGAGAACGGTCCCTGCGCTGGTGTCAATCGATTTGGCGTGGACGCCTCGCAGGATCTCGATGCCCTGGGTTTGGTAAAAATCTTTCGGATGAAGCGGCAGCCACTCTTCCGGCGCGCTTCCGGCCAGAAAGTCCTTTGAGAGATTCGGCCGATCGTATGGAGCATCGCTGTCACCGTCCACGAGCGTGACCGGCCCGCGGTATCCCTCGCGGCGCAGCATCTCGGCGCAGGCATTTCCGGCCGCGCCGGCCCCGATGATCAGAACTGAGCCAGGGCCGGTTGACGACTTTGCCTCGACCGCGACTCTTTCCGGTGCTCGCGACTCGCGCGGCCGGTGACCTCTGCCGCGCAACTGGCCGCCCGTGCGTTTCCCAGTGACCCGAACGATGTTGTTCACGACAGCAACATCGTAGCAGGGCAGGTCGTTCAGCGCCGGCGCGTGGGTTGCCGCTCCATTCCGAAGATCGTAACACGCGTGATGCCACGCGCAACGCAGCGTCTCGCCGACGAGACATCCTTCGACGAGGGGCGCCCCGTAGTGAGTGCATTTGGCACCAATCGCGAACCAATTGGGTTCCACGTGGGCCAGGAGAACGGCCTCACCGAATGCGTGGCCGGCGATCATTCCGCCGCCCGGAACACTGCTGGCCTCGACCCCTTTTACAAGGTCGGGACCAGTCAGCGCTTCGGAGTTATCGCTCATTTGATCTCGTTCAGCAGGCTTTGCGCACGATCACGGTGTGCGACGAACGCTGGCGCCACCTTGGTGACCAGATCCTTGAGCTGAGCGTTCTGGATCGCGGGCAGAAGCGAGGTCGTCACTGCATCGATCACGGCGTTGTGAAAATCAACTTCCTGCTGGAGAAAAACGCGGTCGAAGTTTTGTCCATGGGCCTTCCTCAGCGACGCCATTGCGGCCGTGTGCGCCTTCGCCAATGCAAAATCCCGGGGTGGCGTCGGTGTCACTTTGAGAGATGTGGCAAGATTCCTACCCTGCGCCCTGACACTCCGATGATCCCGCACGAGCATCGCGGCAAAATCGCGAACGGCTTTGCTGTGGCCTTTGGTAACGGCGATCGAGGCCGTTTCGATGTCGTAGGTACTCGCGGCGTCGAAGATCGCGACGATGGTGGGATCGTTGAGCTTCGGCGCGGCCGCCTGGGCAAAAGTTGTCATCGGCCGTGCGGCCGCGAGGCAGGCGATTGCTACAGTGATCGATGCAGTCTTGAGGGCTCGGCTGTGCAGGTGCATTTACGATATCTCCGATTGGAGGCTAAGTGGTGAATGGCGATCCTGTGCCCTCAAGAGATATGGTCAGCGGCTAGATATGTCAAGCTTTTCTTGGACTTATCCGGTGGAATGCATTAGATTGAAGGCAGATGACTGATACCGGCCGTCGATCCGCCGCCCCCAGCGATGCCACCCGTGGTCGCCTCTTGGCGTTCCTGCGGGAGGGAACCTGGACGGTCGACGATCTCGCCACCCGTCTCGAGCTCACCGACAACGCGGTCCGCTTCCACCTCGCGGCGCTCGAAGCCGCTGGTACGGTGCGCAAGGAAGGGGTTCTTCGCAGACAAGGCGCGGGAAAGCCGGCGGATCTCTACACGCTTACTGCGGACGCTGAGGAATCCTTTTCACGCGCGTACGCCCCGGTGCTGGCCGCAACTGTAGCCGAGTTGCGGGAAACCATGACATCGGTGCAGCTCGTCGCGTTCCTGACGCGCGTCGGAAAGCGACTCGCCGCGGCATTTCGCGGCAAGCCGGCGCCACTTTCGAGCCGAGTGGCGAGCGCATCGGAGCTCCTCAACGCGCTTGGCGGGGTGACGACCGTCGAAAAAGCGGGGAGCACGTACCACATAATCGGCCGTGCCTGCCCGCTTTCGCGCGCGGTTGAATCGGATGCCTGTGTTTGCGCGGCGGTTACGGCGCTTGTGGCGGAGGTTGCAAACGCGGACGTCACGGAGCGCTGCGATCGCTCCGGACGCCCGCGCTGCAACTTCGAAATTACTGCGCGATAGGCCCCGACGGCTGCACGTACAACGGGGCGATCGGCCAAAACACCGCTTACTGAACCGTTATCGTACCGGTCATCTGGGGATGCACGAGGCAGTGATACGGGTAGGTTCCGGCGACATTGAATGTCCGGTTGAACGATCCCTGATCCTGCGTCCCCGAAGAGATCCCATCATCGAACGTCACACTGTGTGAGGCGCACTGCTGTCCGGAATAAATATCCCCGGAGCACGTGTTCCACACCCAGCTTACGTTGGCTCCGACCGCTACGGTGCGCGACGCGGGCGTGTACGCATCGTTGGTAATCGATACTCCGCCGACGGGAGGTGTTGGAGGCGGGTTAGACGGACTGGTTGAATCCGACCCTCCGCCGCCGCAGGCGATGAGACTCGCTACGGCAACTGCTTTACAGACTGCCTTCAACATTTTTGTACTCCGTGCTGTGGTCAACGCACGGACGGTATTGAGATGCGCGCGAGTGCTCAAGCGCTTTTCGCGCGACTCGCGGTGGACTACTTCAACGGCGCGGTGAGAGCATGTTCGGCCGCCGTGAATTTTTGTGCGGCTCGTGCCGGAGAGCGCCTATGCGGCGTCGTGTATCGTCTTCAGCCCGATGATTTTCAGCCGGCGCGTCGTCGCGGGAAGCTTGAGCACGACTGTCTCGCCGACACTCCTTCCCACGAGACTTTTCCCGATGGGCGATGACATGCTCACGTGGCCTTCCTCGAATTCCACCGAGTCGCCGAACACCAGGCTGTAACTCTCGCGTTCACCGGTCTTCTCGTCCTGCACCACGACCTGGGAGCCGAGGCCGACCTTGTCCGAAGGAATCTGGGTGACGTCGATCTGCGAGAGCTTGCTCAGGCGCTGACGGAGCTGTCCCAGTCTCGCCTGCACGAACTGCTGGCGCTCGAGCGCGGCCTTGTACTCGCTGTTCTCGCGAAGATCGCCAAGCTCGACGGCTTTGCGGATCTCCTGGGGGAGCACGACGTTCAGCTCGTGGCTGAGACGCTCGGCCTCTTCCCCGAGCTTTTTCTTGAGTCCCTCGATCATACCGTCGTCAGCCATAACAATAATTCGAGTAGGGGCAGAAAAACGTGGCGCCCTGCCGTATGAGCGGCAGGGCGCCACACCTCAAGCGAGGGAGTCTCCCGCGAGGAGGCAAACGCTATCGATGCAGCGGGAGCTTGGTGTCGGTGTGGTCGATGGTAGGCGGAGCGCTGGACGACTTCTCGTACTCGTCGCGCAGCCGCTTCATCATCGCAACCCGGCGATCGAAGAGTCGCTTCAGGGGGCGAGCCTCATGGCGCGCGAACGCGTACGACGTGAGAAGCGGGAGCGCGACGGTCGAGTCGAGATAGCACACGACTGCATCGGGCAGTCGGTCCGGATCGATCTTTCCCCAGCTCACGGCCTCGGCCGGAGTCGCACCGGAAAGTCCGCCGGTATCGGGCCGCGCGTCCGTGATCTGCAGAAAATAGTCGTGCCCTTTTTCGTCGATGCCGAGCACTTCCTGGATCTGCGGCTCAGTCTGCAGCATGAAATTCTTGGGACTGCCGCCGCCGAGGATCATAACGCCGCTCTTGCCATCATTGCGCTTTGCATCGAGGACGATGGAAGCGGTCTCATTCACATCCTGATTGGGATCGAGCAGGAGTTTGTTTCCGTCGAGCGCGAGCGCGGCAATGTTCATCCCGATCGAGCTGTCTCCTGGCGACGACGTGTAGATCGGCACTCCCGCCGCGTAGGCGGCGGACAAGAGTGATTTCTGTCCGATTCCGAGCGTCTTCTCGCGCTCACGGACGTATTTCCCGCACAGGTTATGAAACTCGGCGCTCGACATCGCGCGCTGGAATTCCTTCCCGCCGATGATCTTTCGGAAGAACGCGTCGGTCGAAAGCAGCACGTCGTAGTCGAAAAAGATGTCGTAGATGCGGACGACTCCCTCTTCCCTGAGCACGACATCCGACTCCTGCGCGTTGCCGCGATGCATCGCCAGCCCGAGACCGAAGTGGGTGTCGTGGTAGAGATTCGCGCCGGTGGAGATTATCCAATCCACAAAGCCGGCTTCGATCAGCGGGATCAACGCCGACATGCCCAGTCCCGCCGGCGTGAGAGCGCCGGTGATCGAGAGACCGACCGTCACGTCGGGCTTGAGCATCTTGTCGGTGAACAGCTGACACGCCTCGCGAAGGCGCGCCGCGTTGTAGGCGAGGTAGGTGCCGTCGATCAGGTCGGCGACCGTCTCCTTTCCGTCAATTCGCCGCGGATCGATGCGCTGACCTTTGAGAAAGCGGCTGGCCTCGTGCGAGGTATGCTTCGCGCCCTGTTTTTCGCGCTCTTCCGCGGCAAGTTTCTGCTGCGCCTTTGGTCCGGCGGCAGATGCCTTTCCGTGACGCGACGACTTGAAGCCGCCGCGATCGCGCCCGGCACCATTTCCCTTATTGCTTTTTGCCATCGCGCTTCTTTTCCACGACGTCTTCGAATTGCTCTCCGGCGGTTTTGCCGAGTGACTTGTACGCGGCGACGATCGCCTGCACCGCTTCCGCGGGATCGTCCGTCACGAGCATTAGATCGAGATCGCCTTCAGAGATTTTCCCTTCGCTCAATACGCGCGTCTGGAGCCAGCGCAAAAGGCCAGCCCAGTAATAGCGCCCGAAGAGGATGACCGGGAACCGATAGATCTTCCCGGTTTGAATGAGTGTCACTGCCTCAAACAGCTCGTCGAGAGTGCCGAAGCCGCCCGGGAAGATGATGAACGCCACCGAGTACTTGATGAACATCGTCTTCCGGACGAAGAAATACTTGAAGTTCACCAGCGTATCGACGTAGGGATTCGCGCCCTGCTCGAAGGGGAGCTCGATGTTGCAGCCGATCGAACGGCCGCCCCCGAGCTGTGCGCCCTTGTTCCCCGCCTCCATGATTCCCGGGCCGGCGCCAGTGATGATCGCAAACCCCGCCTCCGCGAGCAGGCGTGATGTCTCCACTGCCGCCGTATAGTGGGGGTCATCGGGTCCGATTCGCGCAGAGCCGAATATCGTCACCGCCTTGTCGATTGGCGCGAGGGTGTCGAATCCCTCGATGAACTCCCCCATGATGCGGAGCACGCGCCACGGATCGGTCCGCGTGAAGTCGATGCGCGGGCCCGTTTGCTGGAGAAGCTTCTCGTCTTCTGTGATTGGGCTTGCACGGATCGCGTCGTCGACGATGCGCGTCGCACCAGACCTTCTTCCATCCCCCTGCGACGGAGGCGTTCTGCCTGCCTTGAGGTGACCTGCTTCCGTGCGATCCTTCAACCCCTGCAGAGCCCGTTGCTCGGCCGAAGCCATGACTTCCGGATTGAGCTTCTTTCCGCCGGCAGTTCGGGCGCGCGTCGACTTGCCCGCCCGCACCTTCGCGGTGCCGGTTTTCGAGATATCTTTTTTGTTCTTCA
>DASXYR010000282.1:0-4434 GCA_036502385.1 Gemmatimonadaceae bacterium | reverse complement strand
TATGACGTGAAGGCCAACGTCGACGGCGGCGGCAACACGGGTCAGGCCGGCGCGCTGCGCCTCGCCGTAGCCCGCGCCCTCGTCAAGCTCGATGAGTCGCACCGCAGAAAGCTGCGCGATCTTGCTCTCCTGACCCGCGATGCAAGAGCGGTCGAGCGCAAGAAGCCCGGCCGTCCGAAGGCACGCAAGAAGTTCCAGTTCTCGAAGCGCTAAACCCCGAAGGAATCCTTACTTAATGGCTCAGCCCAATCTGGAGCAGTTGCTCGAAGCCGGTGTCCACTTCGGACACCAGACCCGCCGCTGGAACCCGAAGATGCGTCGTTTCATCTTCGCGGAGCGCAACGGCATCCACATCATCGATCTGCAGAAGACGCTGCGTCAGCTCGAGCTGGCGCAGAAGCTCGCCCGAGATGTCATCCTTCGCGGAGACAACGTCCTCTTCGTTTGCACCAAGCGGCAGCTCGTCAACATCGTTAAGAGCGAAGCCGAGCGTTGCGGCGCGATGTACGTGACGGAGCGCTGGCTGGGTGGCCTCCTCACCAACTTCCAGACGGTGAAGAAGCAGGTTCGCCGGCTCAAGGAGCTGGAGGCGGGCAGCGAAGCCGGTGGTGACTTCGAGAATTACACCAAGAAAGAGCAGCTGATGATGAGCCGTCAGCGCGACAAGCTCTCGAAGAATCTGAGCGGCATCAAGAACCTGACGCGTCTGCCTGGTCTCATGTTCGTGATCGACTCCAAGAAAGAGCGGATCGCGGTCAACGAGGCCAACAAGCTTCAGATTCCGCTGATTGCCCTTGTCGATACGAACGCGGATCCCGATCTCATCACGGTGCCGATCGCCGGCAATGACGATGCGATTCGCTCCGTCGAGCTGATGACCAAGTCGATCGCCGACGCGATCGTCGAGGCGCGGCGCGAAGCTCCGGTGCGCGAAGAAGTCGAAGAGTCCGAATCGTACACCTACAGCTCCGACCGTGGGGCCGAGCCGGAAGGCGAAGGCGACAAGAAGAGAAAGAGACGGCCGCGCAGGCGACGGGCGAAACCCGAGGCGATTGCCGCGCGACTCAAGACAGGCGGCGAAGAGGGTGGCGGAGCAGAAGAGGCCGCCGAGCCCGAGCAGGAAGGTTAACTTTCACGCCGCCGGAAAAACTCCGGCGGCGTTTTAACGAGAGACATTATGACAACTACAAAAGAGAATTTCACGGCGAAAGACGTTCAGGCCCTGCGACAGAAGACTGGCGCGGGCATGATGGAATGCAAGAAGGCACTGACTGAAAACGACGGCGACATGAACAAGGCCGTCGAATACCTGCGCACCAAAGGAATCGCGAAAGCGGAGACGCGCCAGGGCAAGCAGACGAGCGAAGGCGTTATCGGCAGCTACATCCACCACAACGGCAAGGTCGGCGTTATGGTGGAGGTCAACTGCGAGACGGACTTCGTCGCGCGCACCGACGATTTCAAGACCCTCGTGAAGTACATAGCCGAGCACATCGCGGCCGCCGCACCGGTCGCGGTGGACAAGGACCAGGTTCCCCAGGACAAGGTCGAGCGCGAGCGTCGCATCTTCGTCGAGCAGGTGAAGGAAAGCGGCAAGCCGGATCACCTCATCGAGAAGATCGTCGCCGGAAAGGTCGAGGCTTACTACAAGGACGTCGCCCTCGTGCACCAGGCGTGGGTGAGAGAGCCGAAGAAGTCGATCGGCGATCTGATCAAGGAAGCGTCCGCCAAGCTCGGCGAGAACATTCAGGTCCGCCGGTTCGTTCGTTTTCAGATGGGCGAGGAGTAGAGAGCAGCTTTGGCTGATCTCAAGTACAAGCGGGTACTGCTCAAGCTGTCCGGCGAGGCCCTCGCCGGACAGAAGGGCACAGGTTTCGATTTCACGATTCTCGAGCGCCTCGCGACTGAGGTATCGGACATCGTGAAGATGGGTGCCGCCGTCGGGCTGGTGATTGGCGGTGGCAACATCGTTCGCGGCGCCCAGCTCTCGAAGATGGGAATGGATCGCGTCGGCGCTGACTACATGGGAATGCTCGGCACCGTCATCAACGCGCTGGCGCTGCAGGACGTGCTCGAGAAGGCCGAGCTGGAGACACGCGTGATGACGGCGATCGCGATGGAGTCGATCGCGGAGCCGTTTATCAGACGCCGGGCGATGCGCCACTTCGAGAAGGGTCGCGTGGTGATCTTTGCCGCGGGCACCGGCAATCCGTACTTCTCGACCGATACCGCCGCGGCCCTGCGCGCGATCCAGATCCACGCCGACGTCATCATCAAGGCGACGAGCGTCGACGGCGTTTACAGCGCCGACCCCAAGCGCGATCCCGACGCCACTCGCTACGAGTCCATCAGCTACCGCGACGTAATGGTCAACGAGCTCGGCGTGATGGACCAGACAGCGATTACGCTGTGCAAGGAAAACAAGCTTCCCATAATCGTGCTGAACATTCACCGCCACGGAGAGGTCGCCCGCGCGCTCAGAGGTGAGCGAGTCGGAACGATCGTACAATGACGACAATTCCTCAGATTTCGAAGGACTGCCGTACTGCGATGGAGAAATCGTTCGAGGCGTCCAAGCGCGAGCTTGCCTCGATCCGCACCGGAAAGGCGACGACGAGCCTGCTCGACACGGTTCGCGTCGACGCCTATGGCCAGCAGATGCCGCTCAATCAGGTGGGGAGCGTCTCGGCCCCGGAGCCGAGGCTTCTGACGGTGACTCCGTGGGACAAGGGACTCGTGAGCGCGATCGAAAAGGCGCTCCGCGAGTCGGATCTCGGCCTCAACCCGCAGACACAGGCCGGCGTGATACGCGTTCCGCTTCCGGCGCTGAACGAGCAGCGGAGAAAGGAGCTCGTGAAAGTCGTGCACAAGCTCGCCGAAGAGGCTCGCATCGGAATCCGGCACGCACGGACCTCCGCGCGCGATCAGCTGAAGAAGCTGGAAAAGACGTCAGAGGACGATCAGAAGAAGGCGGAGAAAGAGCTTCAGAAGCTTCACGACGATTACATCGGAAAAATCGATGAGTTGTTGAAGGGGAAAGAAGCAGAAATCATGGAAGTCTAGACGTGTCGGAGCTGACACGGCGTATCATCTTCGCGGTCATTGCCGCGCCCGCGAGCGTCGCCATTGTCTACTTCGGCGACTGGATTCTCGCGATAGTTCTTTCCGTCCTTGCCGCACTCGGTGCGTGGGAATTCTTCAGGATGGCGCGTGAAACGGGCGCCACTCCGATCGAGCCCGCCGGAATTGCTCTCGCGGCGCTCCTGCCGATAGCTGTTCACGCGGAGAAACTCGGCGTATACACACTGTCTCTGACGGCCGTCATCGCAATGCTCCTGGTGTTGTTCGCGAGCACCATTTGGCTGCGTGGTCCTTCCGGAAAGCCGCTTTCATCGGTTGCGGTTACGTCGTTCGGAATACTGTATGCGGGATTGTTCTCGTACATCTACGCTGTCCGCTACCACGATTATGCCGTGGGCAGAGCGGCAGGAACCGCGCTCGTATTTCTGCCGATACTTCTGACGTGGTCGACCGACGTAGGGGCCTATGCATTCGGCCGCACGCTCGGCAGGAAGAAGCTGATCCCTTCGGTGAGTCCCGGGAAAACCGTCGAGGGAGCTATCGGTGGTCTTGGTCTCACGATAGTGATTTGTCTCCTTTACGTTCGGTTCGTGCTGATGCCGTACGCCCAGCTCGGGCTAACCATTCAGGGAGCGGTTCTCTTCGCAATCGTCGTGAGCGTTGCCGCGCAGACCGGCGATCTCGCGGAATCGCTGCTGAAGAGAGAGGCGGGCGTCAAAGACAGCTCGCGCATACTACCCGGGCATGGTGGAATTCTCGATCGGTTCGACAGCCTGCTGTTCGTGATGCCGATTGCGTTTCTGGTGCTGGGCCGCTTGCTGCTGCCCGTTCCGCAGTGACGCGCGACCCCGCCACGACGCCGAAAGGTGTGGCGGTGCTGGGCTCGACAGGCTCGATCGGTACGACTGCGCTCCGCGTTCTGGACCGTCAGCGCCAACGGTTCCAGGTGAGGGCACTTACGGCCAACAGCAATGCCGCGCTCCTCAAGGCGCAAGTGAGGCAGTTCCAGCCATCGTTCGTCGGGATGGTCGAGTCGAACGCCGATGGCGATGATGCCTGGGAAAGCGGAACCCACGCGTTGGTCTCAGCCGCGACGCGCGACGACGTCGACATCGTGCTCAACGCGATCGTCGGCGCCGCAGGCCTCGATGCGACGCTTGCAGCGCTGCAGAAGGGAAAGCGTGTTGCCCTCGCGAACAAGGAAACACTGGTGATCGCCGGCGATCTCGTGCGCGATGCATGCGCGTCGGGCTCTGGAGAAGTAATCCCCGTCGATAGCGAGCACAGCGCGATCCTTCAATGCATCACCGGTCATCCTGCGTCTCAGGTGCGGAGGGTCGTGCTTACGGCGTC
>DASXYR010000281.1:0-2619 GCA_036502385.1 Gemmatimonadaceae bacterium | reverse complement strand
TCCGTCAGTGCCACAGGGCTTCAATGGCCGAGGCATCGCTGGCCTGTGACCCGCCGTCGAAAGATGAACGCGTTGAAATGTGACGCAACCACGGGCCTCCTCAAGAGAAGCCTCCGGACGGATCGCCTAGGCGACAGGCTTAAGCCCAACGCATCAAGCTGCTACCAAAGGCCCGGGAGCGTCATCTCCCGGGCCGCTTTTTCTCCGCCGGTTCGGTGCCTGTCGCGGCTATCATCAAATCCAGGATCATGTTGCTCCATGGCATCCAATAAGCACCTGGAACCGCCCCCGCCCGCAAAGCGTGACGCCGCCTCCTTCGAGCTTCTGCGCGTATGGATCGCGGAGCAGGGGCAGCACGTCAGCCTTCGCTCTGGCGTCTGGGAGGACCCCTTCGCGTGGGGAATCGTCCTCGCCGATCTCGCGCGCCACATCGTGCACGCCGAGTCGCTCGCGCGCAAAGATCTCGATCAAGGTACTTTCATGAAGCGAATGCTGGAAGGCTTTGAGGCTGAGATCGAATCGCCCACTGACGACCCCGAAGGTCAACTCACGCAGTAGCAGCCGAGCTCATCCAACAAAGCGGCGCGCGCTTACATCCACGCGCGCTGCTACATCACTCTGGCTACGCGCTCCAGCTCTTCCTGAATGTGCTCGGGCTTGCATCCCTTGCCTTCAATCTGGGAGGCCACGCGGCGTGCCTCCTGCGATGAGATGCCATATCCGCGCCCACTCAAAAAACTGGTGAGAACCTCAGCAGCGAGGAACGAGTCCAGGTTGCACTGCAAAAGCTCAGTGCGGAGTCCCATCAAATCCGATGGCGTAAACTTCTCCGCGGCTAAACGATCGTCGTAACGGTCGAAATCACTCACAACGCCTTCTCCCTTCGAGCTGTCTACGTTCCCTTGGGGTACAGCGGCCCGACTACACTGCTGCTGACTTAGAGCGAAAATCGGCCGCGCGAGTTGTCGTGCGATCCGGAAAACACACGTGAATAACGGGGTTTTCGTGTCACTGCAATCGGCACGAAGGTCGCTACGCGCTATCCTTCTTGTTATGCCATCTGCTCTCTCTGCCGCTCGCGTTCTGGATGGTGTTGCCATCGCCTCGGAGATTAAGTCCGAAGTCGCTCGCGAGGTTGAGGCCGCGCAGAGCGGCGGTTACACTCCCGGACTTGCTGTTGTGCTCGTCGGTGAAAACCCCGCGTCGCAGATCTACGTCCGAAGCAAAATCAAAACCTGCGGAGAACTCGGAATCTACTCCGAGATGCACACGCCTCCGGCGAACATCACCACTGAAGAGCTACTCGCGCTTGTGCATTCGCTCAACGCTCGCGACGACATCGACGGCATTCTCATTCAGCTTCCGCTCCCAGAGCACGTCGACACCAATCGTCTACTCGAGGCCGTGATCCCCGAAAAGGATGTCGACGGCTTTCACCCCATCAATGCCGGCCGCCTGCTCAGCGGCGCCCCCATGGAGACTGTGCTCGCGCCCTGCACGCCCGCAGGCATCATGGAGATTCTCAAGCGCAGCGGCATCCCCATCAGCGGAGCGAACGCCGTGATCGTCGGCCGCTCCAACATCGTCGGCAAGCCTGTCGCAGCCATGCTGATCAACGCCTCAGCGACCGTCACCGTTTGCCACTCGCGCACGCGCGACCTTCCGAAGATCACACGCGAAGCTGACATCCTCGTTGCTGCGATCGGACGTGCCGGCTTCGTTCATCGCGACATGGTGCGTCCCGGCGCCACCATCGTCGACGTTGGCATCAACCGCCTCACTGGCGAGGCCGAGTTCTCGCGCTTCTTCCCGCCCGAGCACCCCGATCACATCGTTCGCCGTGAAGGGTTCAACAAGCGCGGTTCGACAGTCATCGGCGACGTTGACCCTGCGGCTTTCGCGGTCGCTGGCGCCTACACACCGGTGCCCGGCGGCGTTGGGGCGCTCACCATCGCGATGCTGATGTCCAACACAGTCAAAGCTGCTCGCCTGCGTCGCGGCATCGCGCGGGCCTGAACGATGCTGCGCGTCGGTCTCACCGGAGAGCTCGGCAGCGGCAAGTCCACTGTCGCGCAAATGCTCGCGGCACACGGCGCGGTCGTCCTCTCCTCCGACGAGATGGGCCGCGCCATGATGCAGCCCGGCCATGCCGCATTCACCCAGATCGTTGAGCGCTTCGGACCCACAATCCTCAACGCGGACGGCACACTCAATCGTCATGCGCTCGCCAGGCTTGCCTTCGACCCGAACAACTCTCGCATCGAAGAACTCAACGCGATCATTCACCCCGCCGTCATCGCCGCACAGGCTGAAAAGATCGCCGAGATCGCACGCGCGCAACCGCACGCCATCGTCGTGGTCGAGTCCGCGCTCATCTTCTCCACAAAGCACACACCGCAGGGGAGCTGGCGCTCCCGCTTCGATTGCGTCGTCCTGGTCACTGCGCCTGACGAGGTGAAAATCGATCGCTTCATCCACCGCTCGACAGCCGGCTCAAACGAAGCCCAGCTCCGTGACGACGCCCGCCGCCGTCTGGAAGCGCAACGCGCCGCGATTCCCGGTGACATCCCCAGCATCACTGTCGAGAACAACCGCTCGATGACCGAACTCCAGCGCAAG
>DASXYR010000280.1:0-3430 GCA_036502385.1 Gemmatimonadaceae bacterium | reverse complement strand
CTGAGATCCGTCCTGCGTCAGGACCCCGATGTGCTGCTGGTTGGAGAAATCCGCGACCAGGAGACAGCCACGATTGCGTTCCAGGCCGCGATGACCGGACACCTCGTGCTCTCGACGCTGCACACCAACGATTCTATTGGCGCGATAACGCGTCTCTCCAACATCGGAGTCGAGCCCTTTCGCGTCGCTGCCGGACTCATCGGAGTCACCGCCCAGCGCCTCGTGCGCAGAGTATGTCCGCACTGCCGTTACGAGGCACCGGTCGAGGAGCTCCACCCGATGGTCCGCGCCGCGCAACAGCGGCTGTTCAATCGCGCGCGTCACGTGAAGGCAACGGGATGCTCCGAGTGCGGGTTCAGCGGCTACACCGGCAGACTCCCGCTGATCGAGTTCCTGGAGATCACGCCCGAAATACGCGGAATGATCACGATGGGAAAGACCGCCGACGAGATCCGCTCCCAGGCGCTCCGCACGAACGCACTCCATACGTTCGACAACGATGCGCTGTGGCACATCGCGGAAGGTGACACGACGGCGGACGAAGTCATCCCGTACACCGAGTTCGAGCGCCGCAAGACTCCGCGCACGAACACCCCGCGCGTAAACGCCGAGTATCTGCCGGAACTGGACGCTGACGGTGCACCCAAGCCATCGCGCGTGCTGCTCGCGGTAGGCGACAAGGATGATCGCGTTCGGTACAACGACATCCTCGTCGAAGCACGAATGGCGGTCACGATCGCGAACGATGGGGCGGCGGCGCTGGGAATCCTGGCGCAGGATCCGCCCGATGCGCTCGTCGTTGCCTTGAAGCTTCCCATCCTCGACGGGCGCCAGGTGGTGCACGCTGCGCGGACAGTGGTGGGATTGATCGACATGCCGATCATCGTGGTCGCGCCCGAGGGAGCGGAGTCGGAGACGGCCGATCTGCTGACGCAGGGCGTGGACGACGTGCTGTTTGAGCCGCTCGATGCAGCCCGCTTCCGTGCGCGTGTAACGAGTGTGATGAGAAGTCGCGGCCTATGGGCAGAAACGGAAGAGGTGATGCGACCGCTCATTCCACAGGACGAAGCGGAGCGGCTGGTGGAATTCCGGCTCGGTGGATCGGTTGATCCGAAACCGGAAGAGCGGTTCGACAAGATCAGCCGCATGGCGCAGCGCGTGTTCAACGTGCCCTTTGCCGGAATTTCTTTCGTCGAAGGCGACCGCCAGTGGTTCAAGTCGAGGCAGGGTCTTCAGCTCGAGGACGCGCCCCGCGAGCTGTCGTTCTGCGGACACGCGATCGTCGGACAGGACCCTCTGATTGTCGAGGACGCCGTGCTCGACCCACGGTTCGCCCAGAATCCTATCGTACTCGAGGAGCCGCGCATAAGATTCTACGCCGGGCAGCCGATCCGGGGACCGGGAGGACACAACGTCGGAACCTTGTGCGTCATGGACAAGGTCCCGCGCGAGTTCACCGACGACGACCTGGAGACGCTCCGCGACCTCGGCGGAATGGTCGAAAAGGAGCTGCGCGCCGATCCGAAAGCAAAGGTGGCAGCGCCGCCGGACTGATCAACTTTCCATGGTGATACCGCGATGCTCTCAAGAATAAAGCAGATAGCGATCCCGGTTCACGATGTAGACGAAGCAAAGCTCTTCTACCGCGATGTCCTGGAGCTGCGACATCTCTTCGACGCGCCCCCCGCCCTTTCATTCTTCGATGCCGGCGGTGTCCAGCTGATGCTGGCGGGACCGGCAGCGCAGGGGCCGGATGGAAGCGAGCAGCATGCAGTCCTCTTCTACGACACCGACGACATCAAGGCGACCTATGCCAGGCTCGTTTCCGCGGGAACCCGAAGCCTTCAGGAGCCGCACGTCATCGCGCGCATGAACGGGCGCGAGATCTGGATCGCCGAGCTCAACGATGGGCAGGGGAATGTCGTAGGGTTGATGAGCGACGTCGTCGAAGCCTGACACCTTTGTCCTGCGACATTCGTAAGAATTACTGTCGCGATTGCAACATTTTGCCTCTGCGTATTGTCTAATCCTGACAAGCCAGGCAATCAGGAACTCCCACCCTTCACACATACGATGAAGAAACTCCTTCTCGCAGGTCTTGCCGGAACGTTGTTCGGCATGACGGCGCAAGCGCAGCAGGCAATTCACACGGAGTCACCTGGGGCATTGCCGCCCAACTGGGACGTGCTTCTGCGCCCACGCACGCACACGCCGGCTCCGACGACGCCAGCGATAACCGCTACCGACCTCGCCACGAGACTCTACATCTTCGCCGACGATTCAATGCAGGGGCGACTGCTCGCAACGCCAGGCAACGTGAAGGGAGTGGAGTACATCGCGAGTGAAGTGAAGCGGATGGGACTCGTTCCGATGGGAGAAAACGGGACCTATTTCCAGACGGTGAATCTCGTCGATCGCGCTATCGATCCGGCGACCAGGCTGACGATTGGGTCGACGACGTACACGCCGTGGACCGATTACGCGATGCGTGATCAGGGACCCGGCGCGCGGAGCATGAACGGCGCACAGGCCATCTACGGGGGAACGTGGGGCGATTCGGCGTCACTCGTCGATCCATCGCGGACGGCCGGGAAGGTCGTGGTGCTGTCGGTCAAGCCCGACGCGATGGTGCAGACCGGCCCCGGCGGTATCAATCGGTTCCTGATTTCCCGCAGATACGGGAATGCAGCGGGGATCGCGGTGGCAAGCATGGAGCAGGTACCCGCACAGCTGCTCCAGTTCTTTCAGCAGCCAAACCAGCTGCTCAAGGACGACGAGAATCCGGCGGTGCCGAGCTTCGTTTACGTGACGAAGCCAGTCGCAAGCGCGCTACTGGGCGCGAATGTCGACAGCGCCGCAACGGGCGCCGTCGGCTTGACGGTAGTATCGACTCCGGGCATCAGTGAAGCGCCGGTGAAATATCCGGCGAGGAATGTAGTCGCGCTGATCCCGGGCTCTGACCCGAAGCTCCGGGACGAATACGTCGCGATCGGCGCCCACAACGACCACATCGGCTGGAGCACGCAGCCAGTCGCGCACGACTCGATCTATGTCGTGAATCATCTCTTCCGCACCGAAGGCGCGGATGACGCTCCGCCCAAGCTCGATGCGGCGCAGCAGGCGCAGGTGAACTCGATCATCGCCGACATGCGGAGGCGCAGCAACGGCGCATCCGCTCGGCCCGATTCGATTTACAACGGCGCGGACGACGATGGCTCGGGCAGCGTGAGCGCGCTCGAGATCGCGCAGTACTTCGCCGGACAGAAGACGAAGCCGAAGCGATCATTGCTGTTCGTCTGGCACGTCGGCGAGGAAGCGGGCTTGTATGGCTCGGAGTGGTTCACCGATCACCCGACCGTGCCGCGTGACTCGATTGTCGCTCAGCTGAACATGGACATGGTCGGTCGGGGTGCGAGCTCGGACATAACGG
>DASXYR010000279.1:0-7715 GCA_036502385.1 Gemmatimonadaceae bacterium | reverse complement strand
GGCTTCGACGCCATCTCGACCGCGGCGGAAGAGACAAAGAATCCGCAGCGGAACCTGCCGATCGGAATTCTGGGTGGATTGGCGATTTGTACCGTGATCTACATCGTCATCGGTGCGGTGCTCACCGGCATGGTCCCGTCGAAAGACCTCGGAACGGCAGCCGATCCGCTCGCTTACGCACTCAACGCCACCGGGATGACCAGCATCGCGAAGATCGTCGCGCTCGGTGCAGTGTTCTCAATGGCTGCCGTACTGCTGGTGTTCCAGTACGGGCAGCCGCGCATCTTCTTCGCGATGGCGCGCGACGGACTTCTTCCGCATTGGGCGGCCAAGATTCACGGCAAGTACAGGACGCCGTACATCACGACGATTCTGACGGGCGTATTCGTCGCGCTCTGGTCGCTGATCGGGGACGCCGGCGAAACCTACGACCTGACCAACATCGGGACTCTCTTTGCATTCGCATTGGTTTGCATTGGTGTGATAGTGCTGCGGTACACCGATCCATCGCGGCCGCGACCGTTCCGAGTCCCGTTCGTGCACGTGGTCGGAATCCTGGGAGCCGCCCTCTGCGTGTTCGTCATGATAGGGCTGCCGCATCTCGCATGGGTGCGATTTGGGTGGTGGCTCGTGATCGGACTCGCGCTTTACGTGATTTACGGGTTCGGTCACTCTACGCTCAGGCGCGGGGCACGGCCGGTTCCGATCGAGCCGCCTCCGCCGATCGAACGCTGAGCCGGCACTCCTAGAATCATGATTCGCCACATCCGACGCATCCCGCTCACGTCGTGGATTCTCGTCTCGATGGTAGTCGGCGTTATCCTCGGAACCTACACTCCGGATCTGGCGCACAAGCTGGCGCCGTTGTCGACCGTGTTTCTGCGGATGATCAAGTCCATCATTGTGCCGCTCATCTTCGGCACCCTGGTGGTCGGCATCGCCGGGCACGGCGACGACATGAAGCGCGTCGGCAGACTCGCGCTCAAATCCATCATCTACTTCGAGATCGTTACTACGCTGGCCCTCGTCATCGGATTGATCGCGGTGAATGTGGTGAAGCCCGGTCAGGGAGTAGCCCTGGTGGCGTCGGCGGAAGCGGGGAAGGAACTGGCGCACAACACGCAGTCGGGCACCACATTCCTCGAACACCTGGTCCCCACGAGCTTCTTCGACGCGGCGGCGAAGAACGAGGTTCTCCAGATCGTTTTTTTTGCCGTGCTGTTCGCGGTCGCGTTATCGAAGGTTCAGGGACGATCGAAGGAGATTGTGCTGGCGGGTTGCGAAGGCCTCGCCGACGTCATGTTCAAGTTCACGCTCATCGTGATGCGATTCGCTCCCTTTGGGATCGGGGCCGCGATCGCAGTGACCGTGGCGCAGGGCGGGCTCGGCGTGCTGCTCAATCTCGGCAAGCTAGTTCTTACGCTCTACGGAGCGCTGATCGCGTTCTTCCTGCTGGTGCTGCTTCCCATCGCTGTGATCTTCCGCGTTCCGCTGAAGCGATTCGTGCGCGCCGTGAGGTCGCCGGCGTTGATCGCCTTTTCCACTACATCCTCGGAAGCAGCGCTACCGCTCGCCATGCAGTCGATGGAAGCGATCGGGGTCCCGCGCCGCATCGTGGCGTTCGTCATGCCGACGGGATACTCCTTCAATCTCGACGGCTCTACGCTCTATCTTGCGGTTGCGTCGATCTTCGTGGCACAGGCAGCCGGTGTTCCGATGTCGATCGAGAACCAGCTCTACATGATGCTGACGCTGATGATCACGAGCAAAGGCGTAGCAGCCGTACCGCGGGCATCGCTGGTGATTCTCTCGGGGACGCTCGCAACGTTCGGTCTGCCGCTCGAAGGCGTCGCGATCATTCTCGGGGTCGATGCCCTGATGGACATGGCGCGGACGAGCACGAATCTGGTAGGGAACTGTCTCGCGACAGTCGTGATGGCTAGGTGGGAAGGTGAATTCTCCGAGCCGCAGCCCGAAGTGCTCCTCGCGCAGGAAGGACTTCTTCCGATCGAATCTGTGCCCCCGGGACCGCGGACTTCAGGCGCTGCTCCAGCCTCTTCCTGAGCGGCGACCCACGGTCCATCAGTCCGCCGCTGAGCGCAACAGCCACGGCAGCGCGCTCGTCCGTGAATAGCTGACGCGAGAGAGCCCTGACGTGCAGCACCAACTCTTCGGCGGCGAGAGTGAGCAGGGCATTGGCACGCGGATCTCCGGCCGCGGCAGTGCTGAACACGACCGGCACCAGTGATGCGAACGCGCGCGCATCCGCCGCTGCGGCCCATGGGATCAAATCCTGGATGTCCTCGCACTGTGTGGCTGCAAGAATCGGGAAGAGGAGGGCAGTAGCCGGCTCGCGTCCATCGCTCGACGCAGCGACAATGCCAAGCGCGCGCCGTCCGATCCATCCACCACTTCCTTCGTCGCCGAAGGCCGGTCCCCAGCCACCGCATCGGACCAGCTCGCCCGCCGGGCTGCGTCCATAGCCGATCGAGCCGGTACCCACCACGAGTAGAATCCCGGCGCGATCATCGAACGCATCGTACATCGCGATGAGGCCGTCGGAATCGATGATGACTTCCTCGGCGAGCTCTTTCTCGTCGAGGGCCGTATGCAGGGCGCGACGCTCTTCGTCGCGGCCCGTTCCCGCGACGCCACAGTATAAAACGCGCGGGATCACTGCGCCCGGCTGCGCGATCTCGCCCAGCGCGCGCGTTACCAACTCAGCGATGACGTCGGCCGAGTGCTCGGCCTGTCCGGGCGTAACGGCCGACTTCGGCCCCTCGGCGGTGGCAAGCACTTCACCTTCAGCCGTGCCTACGAGCACGCGCGTCTTCGATCCACCGCCGTCGACGCCAACCACGATTTCACTCAATTCCAGCGATCTCCATCAGTTGGCGCAGGGTGTGTGAACGAGGAAAGGATAGCAACTCCCATAGTGAACGTTGTCCCAATCAGCACGTACCACGGAAAGGCGATGTGTGAAAGGGTGGTCAGAAAACCGGTCATCGACGGAAAGATCGGCATCATCTGCTTTGCGAACACGACGAAGCTCATCGCGATGATTCCGACCGCCATGCCGAGTATCGCGTCGCGCTGAATCGCGCGGCGCCACAGCATGCCAAGGAAGAAACCACCCAGCAGCGCGCCGTACGTGAACGACGCGATTGACAGTGCGATGACGACGACGGGCGTGCCCTGCTGCTTGTAGAGTAGCGCGGCGATGAGCAGCGCAGCACCCCAGAAGAGCGTGAACAGCTTCGCCATCCTGAGCGTCCGCGGATCATCGGCCCTGCGGCCCGAGAGGGGCAGGTAGATGTCGTGGGTCGTAGATGCAGCGAGCGAATTCATCGCGCCGGAATGGGCGCTCATCGTAGCCGCGAGCACGGCCGCCACAATCAGGCCGCGCAATCCCGCCGGCATCGAGTCGACGACAAAAGTCGGGAAGATCGAATCGGGAACGGCGAACGTTCGCGCCTGATAGAACGCGTAGAGGCCAATTCCGATCATCAGGAAGAGTGAGAACTGCAGGAAGACCGCGATGCCGCTACCGATGAGCGCTTTGCGCGACTCCTTGAGACTGGAAGCCGCGAGTAGGCGCTGTACGATCACCTGGTCGGCGCCGTGTGACGCCATGGAGAGGAAGGCGCCGCCAATAAGACCAGCAAAGAGTGTGTATGGCTTGTCGAAGCCGAAGTAGACATCGATTACTCGCAGCTTGCCCGCTGCATTCGCCTGGCCGAGGATGGCGCCCCAACCGCCGGTCACGCCCTTGCCGAGGAGATAAACTGCCGACAATCCGCCAAGGAGGTAGACGCTGGTCTGCAGGACGTCGGTCCAGACGACCGCGCGCATGCCACCGTGATAGGTATAGATCAGAGTGAGCGCGCCAAGCACGAGGATGGCCACCGGCATCACGTATTGCTGCGGCACCGCGGGCCCGAGTATCAACGCGATCGGAATGGCGGTGGCGAATACCCGGACCGAGTCGGCGAAGGCTCGTGTGACGAGGAAGATGATCGACGCAAATCGCCGCGTCCCCACGCCGAATCGCTTCTCGAGCAAAGCGTACGCGGTGACGAGCTCACCCTGGTAGTAGCGCGGGAGCAGCGTATACGCGACCACGATGCGCCCAACGAGATAGCCCGCCGCGATCTGGAGGAAGCCGAGATTTGTCGTGTAGGCGAGGCCCGGGATGCTGATGAAGGTCAACGCGCTCGTTTCGGTGGCGACGACGGAGAAGAGCACGGCCCACCACGGAATTGCGTGCCCTGCTACGAAGTAATCCTTGGAGTCTTTCTGATTGCGGCCAAGCCAGACGCCGAGCAGCGTCGTTCCGATGAGATAGGCGGCCAGTACAATAAAATCGAGGGCGGTGAAATTTGTCTTCATTTCACCGCCCTCGAGATTTTCTGCCGACCCGCAGGCGCTTTACGCAGAGAATGAACTTCCGCAGCCGCACCCGCCGGTGGAATTCGGATTCTTGAAGGTGAAGCCCGACCCCTGCATCGAGGTCACGTAGTCGATCGTGACGCCATTCAGGTATTGAGCCGAGAACGGATCCACGAATACGTTGAAGCCTTCGCGCGGAATGATGAGGTCGTCTTCCGCAGGGCGGTCTTCGATGACGAGGCTGTATTTGAAGCCGCTGCAGCCTCCGGGCTGGACGCTGACCCGCAGTCCACCCTGCTCGGCTGTAACGCCCTCGGCGTCCATAAACTTCTTGACCTCGACGCCAGCATTGGGCGTGACCGCGAGATCGATTTCAGGCTGAGACGAAACTGACATTTATCCTCCGATACTGCATTGAAATTTATGCGACCCGTTCGGTTCGGGGTAGTGTAATCGTCAGGCTGGAACACCCATTCCCGGCAATGTCGCCGGCTCTTCGCGGAACGACCTGGCAATCCAGGCGAACGCGACCGCGGCGATGGCAAGCATCACCAGTCCTGACACCAGATTGCCCAAAATAATCTTGCCGATCCCGAACAGTGATGAGTACACTGCCACGATTCCGGCGATCCAATTAGTCCACGCCAGCGCCCCTCCCGGGATGCTCTCTCGCCCGAAGCCGATCTTGGTCGACACCGCCTCCCAGCCGGGCCCGCCAGGCCGCACACGCCGGTAGAAGGCCTCCAGTACGCGATCCGGCTCCGGTTTGGTGGCAAAGGTCACTCCTAACCAGACGACTGTACTCACCGCTACGGTAACGAGCATTACCGTCGCATTGAGCCGGAGGGTGTCGTCGGGGGCAAACCTGCTCTTGAGGACAAGGGTTGCCACAGTTGAAACGACGAACGAGGCGATCATCGCGCTGATCTCGCTCCACGCGTTGATGCGCCACCAGTACCAGCGCAGAATCAAAACCAGCCCGGTCCCCGAACCAAGGGCGAGCAGAAATACCCAGGCTCCTCCGACCGTTCCGATGAAATGGGTAACGATCGCAGAGAGAAGGAATAGGAGCACTGTTGCCCAACGCGAAATCGTTACGTAGTGCTTCTCGGTCGCGGTTCGGTTGAGGAATCGCTTATAGAAATCGTTGACAAGGTAGGAAGCGCCCCAGTTTAGCTGGGTGCCGACGGTCGACATGTAGGCGGCCGCGAAGCCTGCCATCATAAAGCCGCGCCAGGGCGTTGGTAGGAGATCCACGAACGCCTGAACGTATGCTGCCTCGTGATCGTTCGGCACGCACGCCGCACACTGAATTCCGGATGGATACAGGAGAATCGTGCAGAGTCCCGTGATGATCCAAGGCCAGGGCCTGATTGCGTAGTGCGCGACATTGAAGAAGAGCGTAGCGAGCACCCCATCGCGCTCCGTCTTTGCGGAAAAGATTCGCTGCGCGACGTAGCCGCCACCGCCCGGCTCGGCGCCCGGATACCAAGCCGCCCACCATTGCACTGACAGAAATACAAACAGCGCGAGCAGCGGCATCCATGTATAAGCCTCGATCCCGCTCGACGTCACTTTGACCGGCAATACGGAAAGAGCCGCGTTGGCGCTTCCAAAGTGTGTTGCTAGCCCATCCTTCAGCTTGCCCATTCCACCTACCGCTCGCACTGCATAAACGGCGAGAACGATGACCGCGCTCATCTTGATGACGAACTGGACGAGATCTGTCCAGAGCACTGCCCACATCCCGGCGCCAGCCGAGTATGCCACCGTGATGATAAAGCAAATACCGACCGCGACTACTTCTCCGGGAACATTCAATCCGAGCAGAGTGACATTGTGAAGTCCAAGCGAGATCGTGAGGATCTTGATCATCGCTTTGGTGACCCAGCCCAGGATTATGAGGTTGATCGGGATCGCGAGGTAAAGAGCGCGAAAGCCACGGAGCACGGCGGCTGGCTTGCCGCTGTATCGGATCTCCGCAAACTCAACGTCGGTCATGACGTGGGCGCGCCGCCATAAACGGGCGAAGAAGAACACGGTGAGCATTCCGCTCATCAGCATGTTCCACCAAATCCAGTTCCCGGCGACACCGTGGTCGTAGACGAAACCGGTCACGACGAGAGGTGTATCGGCCGCGAAGGTCGTCGCGACCATCGATGCGCCGGCGAGCCACCAGCTCACCTGGCGACCCGAGAGGAAATACTCGCTGAGGCTTTCGCCGCCGCGTTTTGTGAAGTAGAGCCCGATGCCTACCGATAGAAGGAAATATCCGGCGACAATCGCCCAGTCGATCGCAGTCAGTGCCATAGGTCAGAGATTGGGGTGGCTAGGCAAGACGTTTGCGTTGTTCGCTCCGCGCCGGTCAACACGCCGGAACGCCAACGAGTATCATATGGTAACAACGACACAACAACTTACGGGACATTCCTCGATGATGCGATACAACCGCCTGGTTGCAGTGCTTCTTCCGCTCTCTGTCGGCTGCGTGGTAACCCACAAGGTGATGGACCCGACGACCGAGCTCGCTGAAGCGAGGGTGAGGCCCGGAATTACGGTGCTGCTAAACGATAGCATACATCTGGTTCGTGGAAAGCGCATCGGTTTGCTCACGAATCAGACGGGCATCGACGAAAAGGGAAACTCAGATATTGATTTGTTGAGGGACAAGAAGGCACGAGGCGCGAACGTGATGCTGGTGCAGCTGTTCTCGCCCGAGCACGGGCTTCGCGGGACCGAAGACCGGGAGAACATAGCGAGCGGACGTGATGCGAAGAGTGGTCTGCCGGTATTCTCGCTTTATGGCCAGCAGACGATGGCGCCGCCGGACAGCATTCTGAACGGGCTCGATGCGATGGTGTTCGACCTGCAGGATATCGGCACGCGCACCTGGACGTACGTCGGAGCGATGGTCTACTCGATGCGCGCGGCGGCACGACTTCATAAGCCCTTTATCGTGCTCGATCGGCCGGATCCGCTTACCGGTTACGCGGTGGATGGACCTGTGCTCGACTCTTCGCTTGCAAACCCCAACGATCCGGCTCCCGGGCGGCCCGGACTCGCGTACGCTATCTGGCCGTTGCCGTTGCGGCACGCGATGACGATGGGGGAGCTGGCGCTCTACTTCAACGATGTGATGAAGATTCACGCGGATCTTCACGTCGTTCCCGCATTGGGCTGGAGGCGGGATGTCTGGTTCGACCTGACGGGATTGCCATGGGTGAATCCGTCGCCGAACATGCCGTCACTGCACAGCGCGATGATCTACCCGGCGCTCGTCGCGTTCGAGGCGACCAACTTGTCGGTAGGTCGCGGGACCCCGGAGG
>DASXYR010000278.1:0-2292 GCA_036502385.1 Gemmatimonadaceae bacterium | reverse complement strand
AGCATCGTTCGGGACGCCATCGCGCCGGACGGGATTCGCCGCAACTTGGACGCCGGCCACTTGCACGCGCTCACCGTTTCCACGACCGACGTGGCCAGCGGCAAAACGGTCATTTTCGTGCAGCGCAAAGAGCCCGGACTGCCGAACTGGGGCAGGGATCTGACCATCACCGTCACGCCGGCCCAGATCACCGCCGAGCACGCGCTGGCATCGGCCGCCGTGCCGATGCTCTTCCCCGCCGTTCGTATCGATGGTGAGTTTTACTGTGATGGTGGGTTACGCCAGAATGTCCCGCTTTCGCCGGCGCGCCGGCTGGGTGCCGACGGGCTCATCGTGGTGAACCCTCGCTACATTTCGCCGGCCGGGCCCCCGCCGGCCGTGGCTCGCGAGCGCGAGCGCGACTACCCTGGCCCTTTTTTCCTCTTCGGCAAAGCGCTCAATGCGCTCCTTCTCGATCGCATCGACGCGGACATCGATCGACTTCACCGCATCAACCTCATCCTCGAAGCAGGTATGCGCCGCTATGGCCCGACCTTCGTCGAAGCGCTCAACGAAGAGCTGGGGGAGCCTGGTCGCGTGCGCGGCCTCAAGCGATTGCGCGTCGTTCACATCCGCGCGTCGCAGGACATCGGCTCGATGGCCGCTGAGTATGCGCGCTCGCCGGAGTTCGCCGCGCGATCCTCGGGCATGATCGGCAAGATCATCCGCCGGATCAGCGAATGGGAGGGCGCGGGCGAAGCCGATTTGCTGTCCTATATTCTATTCGACGGCGAATTCGCGGCGCGCCTCATCGAGCTGGGCTTGAGCGACGCCCGCGCTCGGCACTCGGAGCTTTGCTCTTTCTTCGAAGATTTGGCTACAAGAGTCCCCGCTAACGAGACGGGGATCCCCTGACGAAAGACGATTCATGCACGTAACGATGAACGAAGCGCCGAAGCGATTGACCGCAAAGACGTTGCCTCGCTCGACCTCCGACCAAAGAAGGATTGATTGTCGCAATCAAAGTCGGGACGAGACGGGGGAAGGTCCGACGGCGGGTCGGGTGTCATCGCAGCGCGTTTTGGTGGTCGACGACGACCAAGACATCCGCGATGCGCTTTGCGAATTGCTGCGCGACGAGGGCTACGACACCGTCGCCGTGGGCAATGGTCAAGAAGCGCTCGCCTACCTCAGCTCTGGCAAAGTGCCTTGCGTCATCCTGCTCGACCTGATGATGCCGGTCATGGACGGCTGGGAATTCCGTCGCCGCCAGTCGTCCGACCCCGAGCTCTCCAAGATTCCGGTCATCGTCATCAGCGCCGCGGGCGGCGCTCGGGCGGCGTCGATCGCCGCGGAGAAGGTTTTGCCCAAGCCTCTTCACTTGGATCAGGTGCTCGACGTGCTTCATCAGTACTGCTGACCGTCTTCGCTCGATTTCCGCATCTGTTGCGCTCGCGGCAACGAGCCTCGGGCACGCGTGGATCGAATCGTCACCTCGATGACTGCGAAGCGACATGAAGAACATCTTCATCTTCTTCACGCGCGCGTTTCCGGTCGTTGCCGTAGGCATTGCCGGAACAGCAGCGCTGGAACCACTTCCTCTGATCGACGATGACTTCGGACGTTCGGAGGTTTTTGTCGCCTAATGTGAGCGGGGCATCTTGCCGGAGCGAGAAGGTTCTGCGAGTGTAGGTCGCTCCGTGTGCGGGACGCGGACGACATCGACGAGGTCCGAGGTGACTCAATGGCCGACGAAATTTCCCCTCTGACCGGCTCTCGCGTCAAGAACGAGGCGCTGGGACGCGACGACGTCGTTCTTCGTATCGACAAAGGGCGCGTGGTGCCTCCGTCCGAAGCAGTCAGCGAATCTCGTCCGCCGCGGCACGAGCACATTCCGTGGGGCTATGGGCAAGATCGAGTGACCGCGATGGCCGTCGATCCCAATCGCCTCTATGCGTACTGGGAAGTGACCGATCCGGCGCTCGAGCGAGCGCGCCGAGGGCTCGGAGGCGGCGGCAAAGACAGCTGGCTCAATCTTCGAATTTACGACGTCACGGGTCGCATTTTCGACGGGACCAACGCGCACGGTTATTTCGACATCAAGGTCGATCGCAGCGATCGCCAATGGTTCGCTCAGATCGGCAAACCCGGCTCTTCCCATTGCGTCGAGGTCGGGCTGAAATCGCTCGAAGGGTTCTTCGTCAAAGTCGCGCGTTCCGGTCGCGTCGACTTTCCGCGGTTCGAGCCGTCGCCCGACGGCACCGTGGACTGGCTCACCGTTCGTCCGGGCGTGGGACCCATGCAGCCATTTCC
>DASXYR010000277.1:0-12445 GCA_036502385.1 Gemmatimonadaceae bacterium | reverse complement strand
GCCGTCGATGCTCTTCCAGAGTCCGCTGCCGGGCCCGCCCCCAACATAGCTGTAAGGCCGCCGCTCACGCTGGAACGACGCCGCGTAGATGACGTCCGGATTCGACGGATCGAAGATGACGTCGGTGAATCCGGTGTGGGTGTCGATGTTCTTGACGTTCTTCCAGGTGCGTCCGCCGTCGGTGGTTCTGAACAATCCGCGGTCCCCGCCCGCTCCCCATAGCGGACCAGCCGCAGCGACGAAGACAATCTCAGGATTCGCCGGATTGACGATCACCCGTCCGATGTGCTCCGATTTCTTGAGGCCCATGTTCGTCCACGTTTTTCCGCCGTTCTCCGATTTGTAGACGCCATCGCCCCACGACGAGCTGCGCTGGTTATTTGCTTCTCCGGTGCCGACCCAGATGATCTGCGGATTGCTGGGCGCTACGGCGATGTCTCCGATCGAAGCGGATCCCTGGTGATCGAATATCGGCTCCCAGGTTGTCCCTCCGTTCGTGGTCTTCCACACGCCACCGGATGCCGACGCCACGTAGAAGAGCTCGCCGAGTCTTCCCCCGATTTGCGACTTCGGTCCTTCGGGGACAGCGAAGTCGACGACCCGTCCGCTCGTAACCGCTGGACCGATTGACCGCCACGGCAACTCGGCGAGGCGCGCCGAATCGGCGTCAAACGCAACCGGTGTCGTTTTGGCGCCGCGCGATGCCTGCGCGAGAAGAATCGAAGGAAAGGACGCGACGAGTGCGATCGCGAGAAATGGGCGCGAGAACGAGAGCGGCATCATTAGTTAGTGAGGAGAGGGATAATCTCATTCACCTGCACTCGTTTTGCCAACCGCCTTGATTGAGAGGCGGGTCGAGCGGCACGCCAACATTGCAATCACGTCAGCAGTACCTATATGGTATTAGCCAATCGCCACTATTCGCCGCCATCAAGGGAAATGGCGGCAGTGTCCGCTACATACAGCTGCCGCTCGAGCCCCATGGTTACACCGCGCGCGAAACCCGAACGCACCGCCGCGGGCCGCTACCTCGGCGACGGCAACGTTACCAGCACCGAAGTAGCAATCAGCACGAGGGCGGCGAAGGTCAGCTCCATTCTCGACGACCGGCGGATGGTATGCTCCGACCCTTCGGCACCAAGTGTTGGTCGGACGCGTTTCCAGTTCCACGCGCCAAGGACGACGACCATGAGGACCAGCGCGAGCTTGACCAGCAATGCGATCCCGTAACTGCTGGTGTAGAGCGCCGAGATGCGCTTCAGGTGAAGCCATGCCGTCGTGGCACCGGTGATCGCGACGATCGTCGCCGCGCTCAGTGCAAGCGGCGAGAACGAATTCACGAGGTCCGCCACCAGCACCGCCCGATCCTGCGCAGGTGCCGCGCTGTTGATCATGCCGCGTATCCCGACAATCGCGAGAACGAGTAGGGTGCCGAGCCACGTCGAGGCAGCGAGTACGTGGACGGCGTTCACTTTGCCCGCGAGCTTGCCTGTGTAGAGCGGCTGAAGAGCAACGACGATCACCGCGATCGCAGCGATCGCCCAGCCAATCGTGGGTTTCACGCGAACCAACGCGAAACCTATGAACGCAACGGCGAGCACTGCCAGCTTGAGCTCGAACGGGTTGAGGTTCTTTGGCAATGACGCAGCGTACGTCTTGTGTTCCAGTATCGATTGAATGTAGGGCCCGCCAAGGGCCGATAGAGCGATGAGAAGAACGCCGAGTATTCCGAGCAACGCCGCGTTGTCGGCGCGAAGGATGGTTCGTGCTTCGTCAGTCATCCCCCGAACGCGACGCACGATCCCAAAACGGAATCCCACCGCGCCGACAGCGAGAAAATACCCGACGAACTGCACAAGCTGAGTCAGCGCCTCGGTGTAGCTGAATCCGGGCGGTGGCCCACCTGGTCCTCCCGGACCACTCGGCGGTCCGGACTGTTGCACGGCTTGAGCTACTGACTGCAGCAGGATTGCCAGGTTCGTCACTGAAGTTTTCTCCCGAGAGGCGATGCGTCGTACTGGGCCAGAAGATCCGCGGGTCCGTCGTAAATTGCTACGGCGCCTTTCAGGCGGTCGGAGTTCCAACCGCCCGAGCGGAATGCAATGCATTTTACCCCCGCTCTAGTAGCCGCTTCGACATCGTACGGCGTGTCGCCGATCATGATGAGATTCTCTTTGGGGATGCCACTCTCGTCAATTGCGGCTTGTACGATGTCGGGGTCGGGTTTTGATCGCTTTGCATCGCTGGCGGTCGCTTTTTCTTGCACGAGATCGTTCACGGCCGCGGCCTGAAGGAGACCGGACAGCTCGGCATCTTTTGCCGATGTGGCCACGATTGCTTTGAGTCCGTCAGCGCGCACACGAAGGACGAGTGCTCGGGAGCCGGGTAATGGCTTCAGGCGGGGAAGGTATTTCTTCTGGAAAATCGTCGACCGGCGTGCCAGGAGTTTCTTACCCTCTTCACTGTCATGCCTGACGTCGATCGTCTTCGGCAGCAGCTTGTCGGCGCCCATTCCAATAAGCGGTCTCACAACATCGAACGGCACGTCGTAGCCGGCTTCCGCAAACGTGTCCACCCAGGACTGCGCGTGTGCGTCGTTGCTGTCTACGAGCGTGCCGTCGATGTCGAAGATTACGCCCTGAAGCAAAATCCTATTGCAGGGTTTTCTGGATCGCTTCTGCCTTGGTTAGATGCCCCTGAATGACCGGCGCCGCCTTCTGAATCAGGTTTTTCAGCTCGGTGGTCTGCGTCTGGCCGGCCGCTTTGGTCGCGAGATCGAGGACCGCCTTGTGTGCATCTACTTCGGCGTCGATGTACGCCTTGTCGAAATCCTTGCCCTTGGCCGTCGAGTTCAAGGTGTTGGTTTCGGTCTGCGCCATATTCGGCACCGGATCGTCGCCAGGAGCCGCGGGAGTGACATTCAGCTTTTTCGCGAGCGCCGCACCTTGTGTCCGCAGAGTATGGTGGTCGCGCATCATGTCTTTGGCGAAGGCGCGCACAGCTGCTGCCGTGCCTTTCGTCGCTGCGATGGAACCGGCGCTGCTGTCGGCCGCATTCGCTTCGTCAAGCAGAGCAAAAATATTCGCGTCGCTCCAGGTGGCGGCCGGGGTGGTCGAGCTGGCAGCCATCGCCGACGTATCCGCCATCGTTCCCGTAACGGCAGTGGTGTCCGTTGTCGTGTTGTCCTTCTTGGCGCATGCGACGACGGCCAAGGCAGCCACGGATAGTGCCGCCAGTCTGAATCTTGATGCAACCATTGTCCTTCCCCTCCCAAGGGTCGTGAAAAAAGCTGCTCCCATCATCGATGCGGTGCTGGGCGCTTGATCCGGGAACGGGGCAAAAAGCGTACGCGCTACCTGCTTTGCCTACAACTCTCGACGCGCTTCCGGTGGCGTAAGACGCGACTGGTTGAAGACGTTCGTGTCCGTGAAGCGTGAGAAACCGCTCTTCACATCCAGGGCGAGGCTGCGGAATCTGTCGGCCGACGCTGCAGAAACCGGTACGTTCGCGAACAGTATGACGGCGAAAAGCTCTCCATTGAGCATCCCGCCGAAACCCAGAACGGACTTGATCCCATAGCGCTCGACGAACTCCGCCTGTGCCGGAATGTAGGGACTGCCAACGGCGTCTTCGACGTAGAAGACTCCATGGCGCTTGCCGGCGAGCTCCCGAACAACGTCAGGCGAAGGGCGCAGGAGAGTGCTCAGATCCAGGCCAAGTTCCTTGATCAGTTGAGCAATCATCGGCGCTTTTTCGACGATCTCGGCACTTGGCAATGGGATCGCCCGGTGTCCGCGCGACAGGAAGCGCGAATTCCAGGCAGCGGTCTCACCGACGCTCGCCATGAGTGTGAGGCACTTCATGCTCGACCTGGGGTTCTCGACGCCCATCGCCGCCCGGGCAAAAGCCTGAAGATCCGGCTCCAACGTCCCGAACTCGTGCGTCTTGTAGCAGCGGACGAGCGCGCATTGCCGGTTTCCTCCGCGGTCGGCGAGCTCGTCGTAGAGAAAGCGACAGACACGTTGCGCCGACGATTCGAGCGTAGGCGCATCCGCCGCCGTTTCGCGCAGACGCAGACTGCACTTCAGCATGTCGCCCAAGTCGAACTTCGTCAGATCATAGGTCATCGGCGTCCTATATTACCTACTCTGCTACAGCTGTTAAGCCAGTATCGTGCCCCTTTGACCAACCCAGATATGAGCACGCATTACCGAGCCGTCAACGCCGCGGCGAGCTACGCCGCCATCCTCCTTGTCGGCGCCGTCGCATGCGCGGCAGTGAGTATCGGCCACGCTTCGGGCAATCGACTTCCCATCGTCCGCGCGGACACCGCCGCGCTTCGACGGACGCTGGATTCGATCGCCGATGCGCATCATGGCGTGGTTGGCTACAGCGTGATCGACCTCGAAACTGGTGAGCGCATCAATAGAAGGGGTGACGAGACCTTTCCCACAGCCAGCCTGATCAAGGTCGCGATCCTCACGACCGTATACGATCTCGTCGCAAAGGGGCAGCTCTCGCTAGACGATCCGCTCACTGTGCTCAAGATCGATCAAGTCCCCGGGTCCGGCGTCGTTCAGTTTCTGCACAACGGCACCGTTCTCACGGTCCATGATGCCGCGTGGCTCATGTCGACGATCAGCGACAACACGGCGACCAACCTCCTTCTCGACCGCATCATCATCCGCCGAGTGTGGGACAAGATGGATTCACTCGGACTGCACCACACGCGGGTTCACTCGAAGAGCTTTCTTCGCAACTCGAGCGTCGCCATGGACAGCTCGGTCAAATACGGCCTCGGCGTGACGACCCCGAACGAAATGGCGCACCTGTTCGAGCTGATGGCCCAGGGAAGAGCGGTGAATCCCGCCGCGGATTCCGCAATGCTCGACATTCTCGAGCACAACGGAACCGATTTCATGCTGCAGCGCTACGCCGCCGGCGCCCGCGCGGCGCACAAGGATGGCGAGACCGACGCGGTACGAGCTGAGTGTACACTTTGGTACCTCCGAAATCGCGTGGTCGCGTGTGTGATGACGAAGGAGAACAAGGACCAGCGGTGGATCCTGGACAACGAGCCGCAGCTCACAATGTCCAACATGGGCCTCGCGATCATCAATGCGTTTGGCGGAGTTCCACCGGCACCGCCGGCTTCTTAGCCGGGCGAAACTGGCGGACCGGACAAGACTCTAATGACCGGTGCGCTCGACCGTCTTGCCGGTGAAGTTTTCGGTGCTCAGATCCTTCGAGGCCAGCGATCGTACGTAGGCGGTGAGCATCCAGATCTGATCGTCGGTGATGCGCCCGCCCCACGACGGCATTCCATCTGGTCTTCCTTCATAGATTGATTCGAAGACCTCGCCCGGCGCTCCGCCAAAATGCCAGCGGCCGTCCTGGAAGCTCGGGCCCATCGCGCCCGATCCTTCGGCGCCGTGACAATCGAGGCAGTTGTACGCGACGAACAGTTTTCCACCGGTTGCGGTCGCGCTCTTGTCGCCTTCGTACGGATTCCTGACCAGCACAGGTTTCACCTGCGATGGAAATCCCGCGGGCAGATTCTCGTCGTGCTGCATGAACCGGAGGCTGTCGCCGGCAACCACGAGATGACTTACTCCAGGCTGCTCAGTCGGCGCGGACGACGACGCAGCCGTCGTATCGCGCCCCGACTCGGCGGCGCGACTGCAGGCAATAGCGACGCAAAGCATTCCCAAAGCCACGATCGTGGCGTGTGGAGCGCGCGCGTTCGGAAGGCGACCCACGAATCTCATAGAGAGAACACGAATAGCTCACCGCCCCAGCTTGTCCACCTGCTGATGTCGGGCAATGTCGTCCCACGCTCGCGAACGTCGTACGGAAGATTCGCGGCAACATCGCCGGCGATGAGGAGTCCCATGTCTCCGCCAATCCCCGCGTAGATCGCGACGTACTGCTTTCCGTCGGGACCTGAGTACGTCACCGGATTTCCCACCACACCGGAACCCACCTTGAATTGCCAGAGAACCTTTCCGCTGCGGGCGTCGACGGCTTTGAACCATCCATCGAGCGTGCCATAGAACACCACACCGCCCGCCGTCGCGAGAGCGCCTCCCCAAACCGGATACGGCTCCTTGATTCCCCAGATCTTTTTCCCGGTCGTCGCATCCCAGGCGATGAATTCTCCACGATAGCCGCCGGGCCCGCCCTTTTCCGGCGCGTTGCCGCCAATGAATGGAGTTCCGGCGATATAGGTGACAGCGCGCGCCTGGAAATCCATGCAGAGATTGTTCGTGGGAACGTAGAAGAGGCCGGTCTGTGGCGAGAACGCCGCGGGCTGCTGATTTTTTCCTCCCTCGAGACTCGGACAGATGTCCTGGACGTTCTTGTCCTGCGCCGTCTTCTTCGTCTCCACAACCTTTGGTCGTCCCGTCGTCATGTCGATCCCCGTCGACCAGTTCATCGGAACGAACGGCTCGGCGAGAATGACCTCACCAGTCGCGCGATCTATTGTGTACGCGAAGCCATTGCGGTCAAAATGCACGAGAGCCTTTCTCGTCGCGCCTTTGATCGGCAGGTCGACGAGGATGTTCTCGTTCACAGCGTCGTAATCCCACATGTCGTGGGGCGTCACCTGAAACGCCCAAACCAGCTCACCCGTATCCGCGTCCCGCGCTAGGATGGCCGCGGTCCATTTGTTGTCGCCCGTTCGTTGATTCTCGTTCCACGGTCCGGGGTTGCTCGTTCCATGGTAAATGAGATTGAGCGCGGGATCGTAGGAGATCCACCCCCACACAGCACCGCCGCCGGTCTTCCACGTATCTCCCGGCCACGTCGAGACGCCGAGGTTGCTGCCACTGTCGTGCGCGTAGAATGGTTTGAACCGCGGGCCGACTTTCACGTCCTTGTCGGGGCCGATGTTGTATGCGCGCCAAACTTCCTTTCCCGAGCTCACGTCGAGCGCGGCGATCCAGCCACGCACTCCCATCTCGCCACCGCTCGATCCGACGATGACCTTGCCCTTCACCACGATCGGCGCCATGGTGATCGTCTCGCCGCGTGACAGATCGCCCATCTTCGTCCGCCACAGCTGACGTCCGCTCGCCGCGTCCACCGCGACGGTGTGGCCATCGAGAAGATTGTAGAAGATTTTCCCGCCCGCGTACGCGGCACCACGATTGACTACATCGCAGCATGCGCGCCCGACCGCCTGCTGCGCGTTCTCGGGACGGAATTTCCATTTGAGTGGCTGCCCGGTTTGAGCGAGATCGATGGCGTAGGACACGTTCGGATATGGTGTCACCACGTACATCGTGTTGCCGACCACGAGAGGTTGGCCTTCGTGGCCGCGCAGCACACCGGTGGAGAACGCCCACGAGACGTGAAGATTGGCGACGTTCTGTGGCGTGATTGTCCCCAGCTCGCTGTAGCGGGAGCTTGCATAGTCGCCGGCCGGCATCTGCCATTCGCCGGGAGGGCCAGCGTGCGCGACGGCGATGCGCGCGCCCACAACCGACGAGGTGCCTACCTGCGCCGACGATGTGACAGCGGGATCGGCACCACTCGTCGTATCCGCCGACGGAGCTTTGCTCTCTACCTTGCAGGCTCCCGCGACGACGAGGACAAGAATCGCCGACGCCATTCTCAGAACGGCTGTCATCGTTCTCCCTCTTCCATATCTCGCGATCGCATCACGGAATCAGATAGTCCTGCGCCGCAATTATCCGCCAGCGTCCGCTCTGCTTCTGCCACGTGTCGGTGAACCGATATCGTTTGTCGAAGGCGACGCCTTTGTTGCCGGTTCCTTTGAGGTGCAGGACGCCGGTGATCACCTGGACATCTCCGAAATCGTGGAGCTTCATCCCTTCATTTCTCGCCCACGTCACCTTGTCCGGCCCGTTCACGCTCTTGATGACGTCGCCACGGCTCATCACGTCGTTGTTTTCCGTGTAGACGAAGTCGGGGGCCAGCAATTGGTCGAAGGTGAGCGCGTCCCGATTCACAAGTGCCACGGTCCACTGATTCTCGAGTTGAAGCGGTGCCATCGAGCGAAGGCTGATGCGTGGCTGCATGCCCGGCGATTGGGCGCCCCCGTTCCCGGGCGCAGTCAACACGGCGGCACATAGCGAAAAAGTCAGCAAAGCGATCGAGGAATGTCTCATCAGATGCCTCCTGCGGTGCTCACTGGAACTACACCCAGGCTCACTCCGGTGCAAGGCTCCGGCCGTTGAGCTGTTACTCAATCCGTACGAGATGGTGACCCTCCCACCACACGCCAGGCCGATCTTCCAGGCGACCCTCTCACGGGATATGAATGCCAAGTAGGCGTCTGCTCCTCATGAACACCAAAAAATGTATCGCGCTCATCGCCCACGATAACCGCAAGCACGATCTGCTCGACTGGGTTCGTAGCAATCGCGGGATACTCATGCACCACGATCTGTTCGCGACAGGCACCACCGGCTCGATCCTCAGCGCCGAGCTCGGCCTCGATATAACCCGCTTCGCGAGTGGTCCACTCGGCGGCGATCAACAGGTAGGAGCTGCGGTTGTCGAAGGCCGAGTCGACTTCGTGATCTTCTTTTCCGACCCGCTGGAGCCGCACCCGCACGACGTCGACGTGAAAGCGCTCCTGCGAATTGCCGTGGTCTACAACATTCCCGTCGCGTGCAATCGGGCTACCGCCGATTTCATCGTGTCATCTCCGCTAATGAAGGAAGAGTACCGGCGGCTCACGATGGGAATCGAAGATCAGCTTGTGCGTTGGGTTCCTCCCGTTCACACGATGTGAGGGATGAACCGCCGCCGACCCTTCATATACGAGGCGTAGGGCTCACCGATTGTTTGCAGCAGAATCCGCTCTTCGATGGCGACGCGATAGCCGTACGTCGCGATGGACCCAACCGTCAGGAGGAGCACGCTGACCCAGCTTCCCAGCGCGAGACCGATGCCGATGAACATCATCATTCCCGCGGTATATGACGGGTGACGAACCCACTGATACGGGCCGGTGCAAATCACGGGTTGATCCTCCCGGGCTCTCACGTCTCCGGTGAAGAACTCCCCAAGCGTGCGGAAGCAGTAGCGTCTAAGGAGACTTCCTAGAACGATAAAAAGAAGGCCCGCGACGAAAAGTGGGAGCTGGGCGCGCTGCGGGAACGACCACGCCCGGACGAATGCGAGGGGGAAGGCCAGGAACAAGGCGATCCACATTCCGCCGAGCAGTACGCGCAGTGAGCCGCTGTCCTTCGAGGCGGGATCCTGAACGCCTTTCATGCCGCCCTGCACGACTTTCCATTCCGGGAAGAACGCCCAAACGTAGACGGCCCAGAAAACGAGAACATACGGCCAGGCGAACGGGAGTGGTCTCATCCAGCCTCCCCGTCGCGACAAATCTGATTCTGCGCCATAATCTCCCCGCGTGTCTTTCGGCGCTGTAAATAGCACCGTCGTTGCCCCGCCGGCAATCGGCCACATCACGCCCGAGTTAAATGGATCCGATCGAAGCTGTTGCCGTCGTGATGACGCTGGTTGGGATCGTCCTCACGATCAAGGAGAAGATCGCCTGCTGGCCGGTGGCGATCGTGGGGATACTTGCCTACATGGTCGTGTTCATTCGCGCGCGACTGTACGCCGACACTGCGCTGCAGCCGATTTACGTGGTGCAGAACATCTATGGCTGGTGGTACTGGGCGCACGGGGGAGCACGCGGTCAGGGAGATGCGCCGATCGTGGTGTTGAGCCTGCGGAGCCGAGCGGCGTGGCTGGCAGGAACAGCGGTAGTGTCGGTTGTTGTCGGCGCGGCGCTCGCACGTTGGACAAACGCCGCCGCTCCTTACGCCGACGCCACGCTTTCGACGACCAGCCTCGTCGCAAACTGGCTCCTCGCCAGAAAGGTGCTCGAGAACTGGTGGCTCTGGATCGCCGTCAACGTCGGCTACGTCATTTTGTTTTGGAGAAAGCACCTGCAGCTTTCGGCCGCTCTCTACGCGGTTCTGCTCATTCTCGCGATTGTCGGCCTCTCAGAGTGGCAGCGGTCGAGAGAGCGACAGCTCATGCCGGCTGAAGAACTGGCGGGAAGGTGAAGAAATTATCGCAATGAAACCGTAGATTAACCCACGTCGCGGTTTTCACGCGACACTGGTTTTTAGTCCGAGGAGATCTTGAACAAACAAACACCACAAGCCACGCCCACACCGTCGACCGCGCCTGTAGTCGCACAGGGAGCGCGATCGGCTCCAAGTGCGGCGGCTATTTATGAGGGATTCAAGGCCCAGCGCAACGAGTTGAGAAACCAGCTCGAAGACCTTCAGGGCACCCGGCAATCCATAGCCGGTCAGCTCGAGGAGCTATCGGCGACGTCGCCCGAACGGAAACCGCTCGAGGCGAGACTCACCGACGTCGACCAGAGAATCGTGACGGTAGACGGTCAGCTCGCGACCAACGCGATGCAGGTTGCCCAGGCCGCGGCGATACCAGGCGCGGTGGTCGAGCCGCCTCCGTACGTCCGACCGGGCCCGCCGGAGGAGGTGTGGGTAGCGGGTGGATTCTTCCTGGTACTGGTGATCTTTCCGCTCACCATCGCCTACGCGCGCCGCATCTGGCGGAGAGGTGCGGTGACCGTCTCCGCGTTTCCCAAGGAGCTGTCAGACAGGTTGTTCAGAATGGAGCAGGCTGTCGAGGCGACGTCGCTCGAGGTCGAGCGAATCGGTGAGGGCCAGCGGTTTCTCACGAGGTTGTTCACAGAAGGAGAGAACAGCCGTGCGTTGGGTACGGGTGCCGCTCAGCCGATCGAGCAGAAAAAGGGAGCCAAGTCATCCGAGCGATTGCCCTAGCAGGCGACAACTAGCCGGTCGGCTCACCAGTTCCCCTGCTCCCCCATCACGTCGATCGCGCGGACGAGTCGTTCCGCGGCGTGCCGCCAGTTGGTCTGAACCGCGCGCTGGGCCGCGGTTGAATTCCCTGTTCTTATCGCGTCGATGATTGCGTCGTGTTCGGTGCCGGCAACGGGGACCGTATCGAGCAGGAGCGCGATGTACATCCTGATATAGCGCTCGGCCTGTGGCTTCACCGCCGCGTGCAGCGACCTGAGTCGCGCGCCGGCGCCGAGCTCGACATAGCGGCTGTGAAATTTTTCGTCGAGCTCGTACAGCTTTCCAGGTTGGGCGCCGCGCGCGGACACCGCCTTTCGGAAATCGGAGTTCAGGCCCTCGAGATCTTTCGCCAACCGCTCCCGCGCGGCCTCGCTGAGTCTCGCCGCATTGCGCGCCGCCAGACCCTCCAGCTCGGCCACTATCTCCAGCAGCTCCTGCACATCTTCCCTGGTGAGCGGAGCGACGGTCATACGCGCCTGATGCGTCGGCGAAGCAGTGACGTACCCCTCACGCTCGAGACGCTGGAAAGCAGCACGGACAGGGGTTCTGCTTACCCCGAATCGCTCGGCCACCTCCGTCTCGACCATCCGCGCGCCCGGGGCGAGCTGTCCGCGCACGATCATGCCCCTCAGCGAGTCGTAGAGCCGGCCTGCTCTCTCTGACGCGCCGGTGCTGCGGCGCGCGGCGGCACGGGCTCGCGGCTTTGGTTTGACTGCCTTCGGCATTATGCGGCCAATATAACGCGCCCGCCTCGCGGCGCCGCCCTTCTTGCGGCCCGCTCCCTTGCGGGTTATCCTCGGCCACAGAGATTTGTATACAATTCCGCATCCAAATGGGAGGACCGATGTCGCTGTTCGTGAGGAAGGACCTGGCATCACTGCTTGCCGAAGCGGGCGCCGGCACCTTGAGACGCGAGCTCGGCCCGCTCGCTCTCGTCACCCTCGGCATCGGCGCCGTGATCGGCGCCGGCATCTTCGTCCTGTCGGGCAAAGTTGCCTCCGGGAACGCCGGACCCGCACTGACGCTCTCGATGGTGTTTGCCGGAGTCGCGTGCGCATTCGCCGGACTGTGCTATGCCGAGCTCGCCAGCATGATCCCGGTTGCGGGAAGCGCATACACCTACGCCTACGCCACCATGGGCGAGCTCGTCGCGTGGATCATCGGGTGGGATCTCGTGCTCGAGTACTCGCTCAGTTCCTCCACCGTCGCCGTCGGATGGTCGGCATACGCGGTGACGCTGCTCGGCGAAATGGGAATACAAGTACCGCCGCGACTTACCGGCGCGCCGGGAAGCCAGATCCTTCTTGCCGACGGAAGCACCCTCACCGCGGTGTTCAATCTGCCGGCGGTGATCATCTGCCTGGCGATTACAGTACTGCTGGTTGTCGGCATCCGCGAATCGGCGCGGGTCAACACAACCATCGTCGTAATCAAGGTCGCGGTGCTCGCGCTCTTCGTCGGATTCGGCGCCCATTACATAAACGCCGCGAATCTCCATCCGTTCATTCCACCGAACACCGGTGAGTTCGGATCCTTCGGCTGGAGCGGAATCTTGCGCGGTGCGGGAATAATCTTCTTCGCCTACATCGGCTTCGACG
>DASXYR010000276.1:0-5658 GCA_036502385.1 Gemmatimonadaceae bacterium | reverse complement strand
CCGTCGTGGTGGCCACGACTTTTGTGAGCGACGCCATGTCGAAGAGCGTTGAGTCGGTGACCGCGGGGGCGTCGGGCGCGACGTCGATCCGGCCATACGCCCGCAGGTGGACGAGCCGGCCCCAGCGGCCAACCGCGAGCGCAACACCCGGTGCGGCGCCCTGCGCGATGCCGACGCTAACGATGGAGTCTAGGCGGGCGTTGAGATCGCGCGCCATTCCCACGCTCGCGGGATCAGCGCGAAGGAGGGTCGTAGTTTGCGCGAGCCGGAGGACTGGGTGATTGGCGGTTGCTGTCGCGCAGGCCGAGAGCACCGCGCACAGTGGAAGTAGGCTGCTGACTTTCATTGAGGGCAGGTCGAAAGAATCGGGAAGTTGCAGAGAGGAACAACGTTGCACATATAGCCGTGGTAGCTGCAACTGAACACTGCCGGCCAGCGGCGTTGGGCGGAGCGGTCCGCGGCTTCGGCCGGTCAACTACAAACACTCGCGGGTTCACGCTGCGTCGTCGGAGTTTTCTGTGATTTGTCGTGCACAAGTGTCATTCATTTCTGTAGTCAGCTTGATCTCCTCTCTCGCTGTCGCGTGTGCGCCGGCAATCCGCGCGCCGGTTCCAGGCGCCCCCGCGGGTCGCGAGATCGCGGCCGGTGTCTCTTACCGACAGATCACTGACGCCCGCGGGCCGTGGGTCATGAATCTCGTCCGCGTCGATTTGCGGCGTGCCGATATCGAGATCAGAGGCGCCCGCGCGCTCGATCAGCTCAAGGGTCGCGAGCGCGTCAGCGACATGGTTCGCCGAGCGAACGCGACCGGCGTGCGCGTGGTCGCCGCGGTGAATGCCGATTTCTTCGAGCTCAAGTCGGGCGAAAACGAAAACAACCAGGTGATCGCCGGCGAGTGGTGGAAAGGTCTCAAAGTCACCGACTCGCCGTACGACACCTACGACAACGCCCACACTCAATTCGGGATCGACGCTACGCGTCGGCCGATGATGGATCGGTTCATCCTCGACGCGAGGGCGTGGGATCGCGGCGCGATGACTCCCATCCTGACGCTCAACTTCAATCCGTCCGGCAAGCCCGAGGGAACGGCATTGTACACGTCGCGCTACGGATCGAATACTCCTCTCGATACGACGAGGAAGACGGCCGAGGCGGCATTGGCATCGGCGGGACGACGCGGAGACACGCTGCTGTTCGTGCGACGCGGCGCCGTCTCCGCCACATCGGGTTCACCCATCCCTGCGGACGGTGCGATCCTCGCGGGTTACGGCGCCGGCGCCCGCGCGAAGGAAGTTCAGGCGATGGCCGAGGGAGACACGGTAAAGATCCTGCTGGCGACGGTGCCGCGGATCGCGCACGGTGCTGCGCCAGCGATGATCATCGGCGGCTGGCCGCGGATCCTGCGCGACGGCGAGAACGTCGCGAACGACGCGCCGACGGTCGAGGGGACACTGTCCGGCAACGCCGAAGCGCGGCATCCGCGGACGGCGGTCGGTTTCTCGCGCGACAGCTCCACCCTCTTGCTTCTCACTGTCGATGGCCGCTCCGAGAACAGCGGCGGCATGACTCTCGTCGAGCTCGCCGACATGATGCGCCAGCTCGGCGCGTGGCAGGCGATGAACTTCGACGGCGGCGGGTCGACGACGATGGTGATCGACGGGAAAGTCGTGAATCACCCTTCGGATCAGCAGGGCGAGCGGGCGGTTGGTAACGCACTGCTGGTAATATCCGGTACCCGGTACCCGGTACCCGGTACCCGATAAGTATTGATCTTCTCTGCACAGGGTATAGCGTTGGGCATGTCGCGTATCGCGGTACTCTCGTCCGTCCTCGTATTCCTGGCGTGCTCTGTCGCTACGTCCACTCCGATCACCGAAGTTTCCGGCACCTGGGGTGGAGACAACACCGGATTGATCGTCAACGGCACCGACGTCCACGTCCACATCGGATGCACACTGGGAGACGCGGTTGGTCCAATCCAACCCGACGCAAATGGCGCCTTTGAGGCGACCGGTACTTACAACGTCGACGCATACCCGGTCGATCGCGGGATCGTACATCCGGCGGCGTTCACCGGCCGGATCGTGGGCCACACGATGACGCTGACCGTCTCGCTCTCCGACACCACGCGGATATTGGGACCGGTGACGCTGATCTATGGAGCGGAACCGAAGATGGGACCATGTCCGATATGCAGGGTTCCGAAATCCGGTACCCGGTCCCCGGTACCGGGTGCCCGTAACGTCCCAGTGAGCAGCTTGTAGCTCATAGCGGGGAGCTCACAACTGATGCAGTTTCGGGTATCGGGAACCGGGAACCTGGCTCATCTTCCAGCCGACTCCTCTTCCACAGAGCCCATGCGCCAAATCCGCATTCTGTTCGCAGCCATATCTGCCATATCTATAGTAGTGCCCGGGTTCTCGGGCCTCGCCGCCCAGGACGTCACAGCGCCGGTCGCGACGATCCGCGCGCGGATCGACACTCTCCACGGCGATGTCCGCACCGACAACTATTTCTGGATCCGCGAGAAGACCAACCCACAGGTCATCGCCTACCTCAACGCCGAGAATGCGTACACGGCCGCGAAGATGAAGCACACCGAGGCGCTGCAGCAGAAGCTCTACGACGAGATGCTCGGACGCATCAAGGAGAACGACCTCTCCGTTCCCTACGTCGACAACGGCTACTGGTACTACAACCGCACCGAGAAGGGAAAGTCGTACCCCGTGTATCTGCGCAAGAAGGGATCGCTCACCGCGCCCGAGGAGGTCGTGCTCGATGAGAACGCGCTCGCCGTCGGCAAAAGATTTTCGAGCGTCGGCGACTTCGCGGTGAGTCCCGGCGGATCGCGGCTCGTCTACCTGCACGACACCACTGCGCTCCGTGTCCACACGCTCTACGTCAAGGATCTCCGCACCGGCAAAGTGCTCGGCGATTCGGTCTCGCGCGTCGTACCCTCCGTCGCCTGGGCCAACGACTCCGTCCTCTTCTACCAGACCCCCGACTCGGCGCGCCGCGCAAACACGGTCTTTCGTCACGTGGTGGGCACGCCGATATCGAGTGACGTGAAAGTCTTTCAGGAAGACAACGTGCTCGACAACGTCGACGTCCGGCGTTCCAAGAGCGGGAAGTACATCTACATCACCGACGACGGATTCACGTCGTCCGAGTGGCGCGTGATTCCGACGTCCACACCGATGGCCACGCCGCAGGTGATCGCTCGGCGCCGGCCGAACGTGGAGTACGAGATCGACGACATCGATGGCGCGTTCCTGATGACTACCAATGACAACGCGCTCAACTTCAAGGTTCAGCGGCTCGCCACGGCCGACCTCGGAACGGACAAATGGACCGACTTCATTCCGGAAACGGACTCGGTCTTTATCAGAAATCTCGAGCCGTTCAGGAATCATCTCGTCGTCGTCGAGAGGGCGGGCGGACTCCCCCGCCTGCGCGTGATCGACCTCAAGACCAACGCCGTCCACTACATCACGTTCCCCGAGTCGGCGTACGCCGTGAGTCCGACCCAGAACGCCGAGTTCGACACGAACAACCTGAGGTTCGTCTACAACTCGATGGTAACGCCGGCATCGACGTACGATTACAACATGACGACGCGGCAGCGCGTGCTGAAGAAGCGCGTCGAGGTTCCGACGTTCGACGCGTCGAAGTACGAGGTGAAGCGCTTCATGGTGACGGCGCGCGACGGCGCGCGGGTGCCGGTGTCGATGATCGTCGGCAAGAGCTGGAAGCAGGACGGAACGCATCCGCTGCTCGAGTACGCGTATGGATCCTACGGCTCGACGACGGAGGCGACCTTCAACTCGCCGGTGCTCACGCTCGTAGACCGCGGGTTCGCGTACGCGATCGCGCACATCCGCGGCGGCCAGGAGATGGGTCGCAAGTGGTACGACGAAGGCAAGATGATGAACAAGAAGAACACGTTCAACGACTTCGTCGACGTCGGTCAGTACCTCGTCGACAACAGGTACACGAGCAAGGATCGGCTTATCGCGAACGGCGGCAGCGCGGGCGGATTGTTGATGGGCGCCGTCGCCAACATGCGGCCGGACTTATACAAGGCGATCGTGGCCGACGTGCCGTTCGTCGACGTCATCAACACGATGATGGACGCGTCGCTGCCGCTCACCGCGCAGGAGTGGCAGCAGTGGGGCGATCCGCACATCGCCGAGCAGTACGCATACATGAAGACGTACTCGCCGTACGACAACGTGGAGCGGAAGGCCTATCCGTGGATGCTCGTCACGACGTCGCTGAACGATTCGCAGGTGATGTACTGGGAGCCCGCGAAGTGGGTGGCGAAGCTGAGAGCCATGAAGACGGATTCGAATCCGTTGCTTTTGAAGATCAACATGGCGGGCGGGCATGGCGGGTCGTCGGGGCGGTACGACGTTCTTCGCGAGAGAGCTTTTCGATATGCGTTCATGCTCGATGCGGTGGGCATGGCGGAGCCGTAGGGCTTTCGAAAAACTGCAAAGCACGCGATCCGAGATGTCAGAAGCATAGAATCTGGATGCCGGACAACTGCGCTAAGACCGCCCTTAGTCGCGTTCCCCCGCATAGACATGTTTGTGGCCGACTCTTGCATAGATAGGTCTGGGCGTAGTTGTCCGAGATCTGGGATCATTCGTTGCTGACATCTCGGATCGCGTGCTTTGCAGTTTTACCGTACCTCAAACCGATGTCATTCATGCTCCGTCTCGCTCTAATCTGCTCGGCCCTCGCTGCCACTGCTTCCGCGCAGTCGGCGCCAGCCCCGAGTATTCACGCCGGCCTCCCCCTCGTCTCCCCCAACAGCCCGCGCATCCTTTTCCAATCCGATCGTACCGGGAAAAACCAGCTCTGGCTGATCAACGCCGACGGCACCGGCGAACGGCAGCTCACCAACCGCGACGCCGACGTGTTCGGGGCGCAGTGGGCGCGGAATGGGAAATCGATTCTCTACAGCGTGATGACCGGCGATACCAGCCGCCTGTACGAGATGTGGCCGGACAGCACCGTACGCGAAAGGATTGTCGGCAGCTTTCCCGGCCGCGCCCCCGAGCTGTCCCCATCGCGCAGTCAGATCCTTTACTCGGTCGGCCCCTACACGAATTCCCGCCTCGTCATGACCGACAGTCTGGGCCACGGCTCGAGGCAGGTTACCGGCGATTCATGGAATGTCTGGAGTGGCGTCTGGTCGCCCGACGCCAGGCAGATTGCGTACACAGCCAGCAACAAGAGCGGGATAAGCGTCTGGGTCATGAACGCCGATGGCTCGCAGGCGCGGCAAATCACCCACCTCACATCCCGGGAAGGGCGCGCCCAGATGCCGGCGTGGAGTCCCGATAGCCACCACCTCGCTTTCCAGGCGAATGCGCCCTCGCCGCGGGGCAAATCGACTATATGGGTGGTCGAGGTGGCAACCGGTGCGGCTCGCGAGGTCCTGCCCCACACAAATGCTTACACGGACGAGACGCCGAGCTGGTTCTCGGACTCGAATAAGGTGGCGTTCCAGAGCAACCGGAGCGGACGGACGGAAATCTGGACGATCGGCACTGATGGGATGGGCCTGTTTCAGGTTACTGGACGCCGATAAGCGCAAGCTGACAACCGATGGCGCGTGCTTTGCATTTTTATGCAATCCTGATGAAGAAA
>DASXYR010000275.1:0-5421 GCA_036502385.1 Gemmatimonadaceae bacterium | reverse complement strand
CAGGTGCGGTGATTTGAAAACCGCGATAACGACCTGGAAAACTATTAACACGACAGATCTCCCCGCTTTCAACGCAACCCTGACCAGGAATAACGTCAAACCAATCGCTTCAAGCTCGCCAGTCCTCACCGTTCCCGTTTGCACATAGGCTATGGCGTCACAAGGTAGCGCACCGCCATCCCTTCTTCGTTGTGGAACGACACGTGGCAGTGAAAGAGCCAGATACCCGCATTGTCAGGCACCATGTCGGCGGTCGACATCTGCATCATCGCCAGCTGCGCTACGTCGGTACGCATTCCGTTCAGGATGACTGTGTTCCCGTGCCAGTGCGGGGCGTGAAAATCGAAATCGTTGGTCGACGCCATGAGATACCAGCGCACGTGCTCGCCTTTCCGTAACGTGAGCTCCGAAAGCGGCATACTGCCGTGCACGAAGCCGTTGATGCTGAATTTGACATACCAGGGGTAGCCCTCCTGGCGCAGCGATGGATTCGGTCTCGCACCAAGCACGCGCATGGAATCAGGCGACGGCAGATTCTCATTTGAGAGCCAGCTATCCTGCTCCTCGACCTGCATGAATGACGCGATGATCTCGCGATCCACATCGTTGGGCGAGCCGTCAGACCGTGCCTTTGCACGCGCCGTAATGATGATTGGACCGAAGAGACCGGTGTTGATGTCCCGGACTTCGTCGACGTGGGAGTGATACATCCACATCACAGAGCTGCCGTCCATCGGACCGGGACCCGCGCGCTCAGGCACTGGCCAGACATACGTATGGGTCCCGCCCGGCGGCACTCCGTCATCTGCCTTGTCACGGCCATTGGTGCCGTCATTGTACGGCACACCTTCAGAAGCCTTGTCGTATAAGACGCCGTGCGGATGGACGCTGTATGGCCGATCGCCGTTGTTCCGGAAGACGACGCGAATGGTGTCGCCGACAACCGCCCGAATCAGTGGACCCAGAAAGCCGAGGTGTTGCCACGCCGGCGGGCGTGGTTTGAGCGTGCGAAAGGTGCTGTCCGTGTACTCGCGATAGAGAATCTTCCGGTACGCCGTACTAACGGGACGCGGTTTCGCGTTACCGAAGAATGCCGTGTCGGCGTACGTCGTACCCGCGATCTCGTCCCGCGCCCCCGGCACATAGTCCCACGTGACCGTGTCGGCGGCGATGAAGTACGTGCGCGTGCGTCCTGCGACCTCTCGCCCTGGTGCGGAGCGCGCTGCGCCCAGGGATAGGGTACAAAACGCAACGATGGAAACAATCGTATGGGCTCGCATTGGAGTTCTCCGGGAGTATCGGCATCCTGCTTCGCAGGGAATGACTGAGTCTGCGAGACACCGCCTTTGAGATTTCGCGCGCAGTTTACCAACCCTGTGTCGCCCACCTGTCGCCTGGATGTTTATTGCTGAGCGACGGCGCGAGGCTTACGTTCGAGTTCTGATGATCGAGTTAACCCTCCTCGGCCTGCAGTCCGTACGTGCCTCGGATGGCCGCGAGTTCAGCTCATTGGCGGCGCAACCGAAGCGCTTCGCCTTTCTGGCGTATATGGCAATCGCCGGGGGAGCCGGATATCACCGGCGCGATGCGCTGACGGCGATGTTCTGGCCGGAGCTCGATGCGTTCGCGGCACGGAGGGCGCTCAGAAACACGCTCTATCATCTGCGTGAAGCGATCGGGGATGGAGTGCTGATCACGCGCGGCGACGATGCGATCGCGATCGATCCCACGTCGCTTACGTGCGACGTAACGAAGCTGAGCGCCGCCGTGATGGAAGGTCGCTTCGAAGAAGCAGCTGACTACTATAAAGGGGAGCTGCTGGCGGGCGTGCACTTCCCGAAAGCCGGTGAGGCGTTCGAGGAGTGGCTCTCGCGCGAGCGCGCACGAACCATCGGACTCGTGCTTCGCGCGCTGCATGCGCTGGCAGAACGTGACGAGACGGCCGGAAACTACGGAAGTGCAGTACGCTGGGCCCAGCGCGCGTGCGCGTTGGCGCCGGATGACGAGAGCTGGTTACGACGCTCCATGTCGCTCCTCGACGCAGGGGACGATCGCGGCAGCGCGCTTCGCCTGTACGAGAGTTACGAGCGCCGAGTGGCAGTGGAGTTCAATTCCAAACCGACCATGGAATCGGCTGCGCTCGCGGCTCGAATTCGCAGTGGCGAGCGACGTCCACGCGCGAGCGAGTCTTGGGTGCAGTCGCCAGCGGCGTCGAGTGCACCGGAACACCCACAGGCGCGCGTCGAAGCAACTGCGCCAGACGAAGCGGCCCGCTTCCCGACCATCTCCACAGCGGCTCCTCTCGCAGCAACAGCGGTTCGTCCCATGCGCAATAGAAGAGTGGTGCGATGGGCTTTGGCGTTCGGTGCTGCGGCCATCGTGACCGCAGTGGCCGGACGAACTCTCACCGCTCGATCGCACTCGCACCTCGCGGAGCGCACGCGCGTGCTCATCAACGCATTCGAGAATCGCACGGATGATCCGCGATTCGAGTCGCTCGGGCGCATGGCCGAAGACTGGCTTGCACAGGGGCTGCTGCGCACGCAGCTCGTGGATGTCGTCGATGCGCGCGCTGCGTTTGTTCAGGGACACGCGGAGAGCGGTGCATCGATCGATCCACTCATAACCGCTCGCCGCACGGGCGCTTCGCTCCTCGTTTCGGGCAGCTTCTATCGCACGGGCGACACGATTCTCTTCCAGGCCCAAGTAGTCGACGTACCCACGGGGAGAATCGTACGCGCCGTTGGTCCGATCTTCGCGACGCAACGCGCACCTCTTGGTGCGCTCGACGACCTGCGTTCCCGCATAATGTCTGCGCTGGCATCGGTCGTGAAGGTTCATACCCCCGAGATTTTCGAGGACCGGGGAGACGTCCCGCCATTCGAGGCGTATCAGGCGTACATCGATGCGTCGGACGCCTACGCTCACGGTGACAGTCGGCGTGCGGAGGAGCTATTTCTCAGCGCCGCGCATCTGGATTCCGGGTTCACTGCTGCCGCGGTCGCTGCCGCTGGGGTAGCGGCGAACTCGGGACACTGTTCGCTCGTCGATTCAATTGCCCCGGCGCTGGATGCTGCCTCGCGACCTCTCGATCGCGTCGAACGCCTCTCGACACAGATCGAACTTGCGCATTGTCACGGTCGGCATGAGGAGGCGCTACGCCTCACGCTGGAGCGCGCCGAGCTCGAGCCGCGCACATCGAGCTTCCGTTTGTCCGCAGCGTCCGCGGCGCTCTGGGCCGATCGTCCGGAACAGGCTTTGAATCTGCTCCGCCAGATCGATCCGCGTTCGGACCTCTCCTGGAGCGGCGACTCGACGCACTTCCAGTATTGGAGCGATTACACCGAAGCTCTGCATATGCTGGGTAGACATGACGAAGAGCTCGCGATTACGAACCATATACCGCCCGGCGCACCGCTCATTTGCGCCTGGCTCAGAGGACGAGCTTTGGCGGCACTGTCCCGTCCGGCCGAAGTGCTCGCGCTCATCGATACTGCGCTCACGCTTCCAGTCGAGACGGCAAACGACATCGGTCTGGCCCCCTACACCAATGGGCGACCACAATACTCAGCGACACCAGCCTGGGTCGCGGTCTACGTCGCTCGAGAGCTTGCCGTACACGGCAACGCGAGTGCTGCGCGGCAGGTTGCGGCACACGCGCTTGGGTGGTATCGCGCTCGCTCCGCTGATGAGCGCTCGACCTTCGAGGAACGACTCGTGGCCGCGATGTCACTCGATATGATCGGGGCCAATAAGGAAGCCGAAAATGACCTTCGAACCCTCCTGCGCGAGGACACGGCGAACGTCGATTACAAAGGGCTGATCGGAAGCCTGGCAGCTGAGCGCCATGACACAGCGCTTGCCGATTCCATCGACAACTGGCTCGCGCGTCAGACCGGTGATCAAGTCAGCTGGTCAGCCAGCTACTACCGGGCCCGTAACGATGCCCTGCTTGGCCATCGCTCGGATGCGGTCATTCGCCTGCGCGACGCGATCGATCAGGGCGCGTGGCCGATGTACCTGCACGCGGATCCGGCACTCTCGGGAGTCCGAAACCTGTCGGCATCCGTCGCAGTAGCAGCACTGCGAGACCCGATCGGACGATAGCGTCTCGCGCGTCGTTGTCCTGCTAAGTGGCTAGGGACGGAATCGAACCGCCGACACGCGGATTTTCAGTCCGCTGCTCTACCAACTGAGCTACCTAGCCAGCCGGACTCTCGTCCGGAGTGAACAATTAAAACCCGTCCGCTCCTCTAATCAACGGCCGAAGCCCCTACTTGTTCGCAGGCGCCTTCCCGTGCATAGCCGTGATTACCGATTTCACGCCGCCCCGCACATTGAAATCGCCCACCACTCTCATCCATTTGGGCTTTGCGCTCGCGACGAGATCGTCGAGAATCCGGTTCACCGCGCGCTCGTAGAATATGCCGTCATTCCTGTAGCTCCACAGATACAGCTTCAGGCTCTTGAGCTCCAGACACTTGGCGGCGGGAATGTAAGTGATGCGGATGACCCCGAAATCCGGCGCTCCTCCCTTCAACAGGGCGAGCTCCTCCGCGTCGCTCTCTATCCCCCCGAGTGGACAAAGCGATGTGAACTCCGAGCAATCCATGTGGATCTCGTAGTCACGGTCTGCGTAGGGATTGTCGAAGGTCTCGAGGAGTTCGGGTCTTGGCATCCCGAACGATGCACCTATCCATCTCTCGGATCAATCCGAGCGGATCATTCGTCGCGCAGCTTGCGCGACATCTCTTCCAGCAGACGCCTCTCATCCCTTGTCAGACTGTCGATCCCCTGCTGCGAGATCTTGTCCAGCACGCGGTTCACGCGCGCCGAGTATTCCTTGGGCGACTCCTGACGCGGAACATGCTGCAGTGGCTTGCTCTCGCGAAGAATGATGGCGTTGCTGCGCGCCACCACCTCGTCCACTCCGCGAGCCTGGTCGCGCATCGGCGATCGATTCCTCGGAACGGCACGAGGCATCTCCTCCGATTCTTCCGGAACCGAGGAAACCCACCCTCTCACACGATTGAGTCCGCCCAGCGATGACAGCTTGAGAACCACCCACCCAAAAGCCATTCCTCCCACGTGTGCGGTCCAGTCTATCCCCGAGCTCGGCGACAAGGCGAAAATGATGTTCATCCCGATCATGGCCGCGATGAGCCATCGAGATTTCATCGGAATTACTCCGAAGAGGTAGACCTCTTCGTCGGGCCACCTGAGCGCATAGGCGACGAGCACTCCACTGATGGCGCCCGACGCACCGATCACGGCTGTGTGCTGCGCGAATATCAGATGCGCAATCGCGCCGCCCAGCCCGCACCAGAGATAGAACTGGAGGAAGCTGCGGGTGCCCCAGACGTGCTCGAGCCGGGGGCCGAACATCCAGAGCGTAAGCATGTTGAACGCGATGTGGGCCAG
>DASXYR010000274.1:0-2149 GCA_036502385.1 Gemmatimonadaceae bacterium | reverse complement strand
CGCCGCGTAACGTAGACCCGGGGGAACGGCTCCTGCACCGTGACCTTGATGTACGGATAGGATTTGTCGTCGCGCAGTGCGATGTTGAAGCGCGGCCGGTACTCCTTGATCAGGTTGGCCTCGAGGATGAGCGCGTGCGCCTCGCTCGGCACCACAATGGTGTCGAGGTCCGCAATGAGGCCAACCAGATGACGCGTCTTGACGTTGTCGAGCTGATCGTTGGCGAAATAGCTGCGTACCCGCGATCGCAGCCGCTTGGCCTTGCCGACGTACAATGTCGTTCCGTCGACCGATTTCCAGAGGTAGACCCCTGGACCCTCCGGAAGGTGCGGAAGTTTTAGGGCGACAGCGTCGGGAACGGGGAGCATCTGTAATTATACCACGAGCGTTCGCGTGCGTTCATCATCCGCGCACGGAAAGTCTCAACAGTCTCCGGACCCGGTCGACGACGTTTCGCGCCTCAGGAATGCCGAACGCGGCGGTGAATCCGACGTACGCCAGCCCGTAAATGCCGAGCAGGATCAGCGCGGTAATCTTGGAGTGCACCGCGTTCTCGTGCGCCGACAAAAATGGCGAGCCTCGATCCACGATGAGCTTGTACGCCCATGGAATCGCCGCTCCCACGATCGCCGCTCCCCACAGCCTGGCCATTCTCGAGGGGATCAGTCGCGTACGGCCGATGCGTTTGTCCAGCTCGCGGCGCAACAGATAAAACTCGACCCATCCGGCGATGCCTGCCGATGCCGTGAGTCCAGCTGCGCCAAGCTTTGGATCGATGCCCAGCATTTTGGGGAGCACGAGCGCGAAGAGATAGCCGAGGACCGTCGTCAGCGCCACGCGCACGACGGCAAATCGCAATGGGGTCTTCGTGTCGCGCATCGCGTAAAACGTTGACGAATACAGCCGCCCCATCGTCGACGCGAGGATTCCCACGGTAGAGCCGATCAGGATCTGCCACACCCAAATGGTGTTGCCGCGATTGAACCTGCCGCTCTCGAAAAGCAGATGCACGATCAGGTCGCCCAAAGCCAGCAGCGCTATCGCGCTCGGGACGATGAAATACGCGATTCGGTCGAGTCCGTCGCTGAGACGCGTCCGGAGATACGCGCCGATCTCCGCAGTCGTTCCGCGCGCGCGGGACATCGCCGGTAGCTCCGCGGCGGAGATAGCCATTCCGAATAGACTTATTGGCAGGACGTAAATCGCCTGCGCATAGGTGAACGAAGAGACGGCGCCGTTGCCAAGGTAGCTGGCCAGCCATGCGTCGACGTATGCGCTGACCTGAACGACGCCTCTGCCGAAGAACGCAGGAACGAAGTTGCGGAACACGTTGCGTACGCTCTCGGCTGCCGCAGTGAGGCGAGGTTTGACGCCCCGCGCGAGCGAAAGGACCTGGGGAAGCTGAACGCCAAACTGGAGTGCGCTCCCAACTACCGAGCCGTACGCGAGGTAGACGGCCAGCTGACTCTGACTGTGACCTTTGTGAAAGAATACCAGCGTCGCGACCATCGCGAAGTTCCAGAGCACTGGCGCCGTATACGACATGAAAAATCGGCGGTGGCTGTTGAGAATCCCCAGGCACCACGCCGAGAAAACGAGCAAGCCCGCGCCTGGAAAGAGAATGCGCGTGAGCCGCACTGTGAGCTCGCGTTTTTCTCCGGTGAACCCGTTGGCAATGATCGCAACCAGCCACGGAGCGGTGGCAACGCCGACAAGAACGATGATTGCGGAGACGAGTGCCAGCATGCCGGCGACGGCACCCGCGAGTTTGGTAGCCTCTTCTTCGTCGCCCTTCCCCAGTAGTCCGGCGTACTCCGGTATGAACGACGCCGAGAGAACTCCCTCGCCGAACAAGTTCTGCAGCAGGTTGGGAATCCTGAACGCCGCGTTGAATGCGTCGGCGGCGAGATCGGCTCCGAGGTAGCGGGCCATCATCGTCTGGCGTATCAGCCCGGCGAGTCGGCTGAGAAGAATTCCGGCGCCGACCAGGAATGCCGCCCCTTTCGATTTATCGAACGTCGGCGATACTTCTCGCGGCGTGGCACGGCGCTCGATCGGGGGTGCCGCGGCAGTGACTTCGTCAGCTTCCGGCGAGAGAAGCTCAGGGAGCGGTCGACTCTTCGGCTCGTTGTCCTCGGTGTCGCTCACG
>DASXYR010000273.1:0-5020 GCA_036502385.1 Gemmatimonadaceae bacterium | reverse complement strand
GAAGTCGGGAAGCTGCGGTGGGCGGGAAGCGGGAGGCGGTGGGCGGGAGCGTGCCGTGGCTCAGCCTTTTCGGCTATCGACAAACGTGGGCGTTCATCGTCGGCAAGCTGATGGCCGATCCTGTCTGGTGGTTCTACCTCTACTGGCTTCCGAAATTCCTCGACGCGAAGTACGGCGTGAAGCTCGCCCAGGTCGCGGCGCCGATCATCGTCGTGTACGTCATCGCCGACATTGGCTCGGTCGGCGGAGGGTGGATCTCGAGCGCGCTGATCAAGCGCGGCTGGATGGTAAATCGCGCACGTAAAACGACGATGCTGGCGATGGCGCTGTTGATCGTGCCGACCGCGCTCGTGTCGCGCGCATCCGGTATGTGGACAGCGGTGTTGATCGTCGGAGTTGCCGCGGCCGCGCACCAGGCGTGGTCGGCCAACGTCTATACGCTTGCAAGCGACATGTTCCCGAAGTCCGCGGTGGGGTCGGTGGTCGGCATCGGCGCATTCGCCGGAGCGATGGGAGGCGTCGTATTCCAGCGCGTGACGGGACGCGTTCTGCAGGCGAACGGCAGCGACTATGCGCCGATCTTTGTCGTCTGCGGACTTGCGTACGTGACGGCGTGGGTGATCATCCATTTGCTCGCACCGAGGCTGGAGCCGGCGCGTCTCACCGTCTGATGATATGACACCGCTTCACGACGATCGCTGCTTCGATTCCGATCCCACGATCAGGCGCCACGCGCGCGCGTTGTACGAGGAGACGCGCCCGTTGCCGATCGTCTCACCGCACGGGCACGTCGATCCCGCGATCCTCGCGACCAACGAGGCGTTTCCTGATCCGGCATCCCTGATCATTACGCCGGATCATTATGTCCTGCGCATGCTGTACTCGCGCGGCATCCCGCTCGAATCGCTCGGTGTCGCCCCGATCGACGGCACGCCGCCGGCTCCCGAGCCCGATCCGCGAAAGATCTGGCAGACATTCGCCGACAACTGGAAGCTCTTTCGCGCGACGCCGACACGCGCGTGGCTGGAGTACGTGCTATACGAGGTATTCAGAGTCAAGGGCGAGCTGGATTCGATGTCCGCGCCGTTCGTATACGACGCAATCGCCGAGCGGCTGAGGTCGCCGGAGTTTCGTCCGCGGGCGCTGTTCAGGCGCTTCAACATCGAGGTGCTGGCGACAACCGACGCTGCCAGCGACACGCTCGAACACCATAAGACGCTTCGCGACGTTGAGCTCGTTGGGCGCGTAATTCCGACATTTCGCCCCGATGCATTGTTCCGCATCGCGGCGAGCGGGTGGCCGGCGGAGCTGTCGCGATTCGAGCGCGCTGTCGGCAGCACCATCGGTAGTTACGCCGAGCTGATGACGGCGGTGGCAAAACGGCGCGCGGAATTCAGGGCAATGGGTGCGACAGCGACCGATCATGCGGTTGTGGTTCCGCGCGCCGAGCGGCTCAGCGATGCCGATGCGGAGCGTCTGTTCATCAAGGCCGTGGAGCGCACGGCAACGGACGAGGACCAGGCGCGGTTCGAGGCGCATCTTCTGATGGAAATGGCCCAAATGTCAGTGGAAGATGGCCTGGTGATGCAGCTGCACGCCGGATCGCTTCGCAATCACAATGAGCTCGTATATCGCCGCTTTGGCGCTGACCGTGGCGGCGACATCCCGGTTGCGACGGAGTTCACACGAAACCTGCGGCCGCTGCTCAACGCGTACGGCAACGACGCGCGCTTCCGGCTGATCGTGTTTACCCTCGACGAGTCGACGTACAGCCGCGAGCTTGCGCCGCTGGCGGGCCACTATCCGGCCCTGCTGCTCGGCGCGCCGTGGTGGTTTCACGATTCGATCGAAGGGATGACGCGCTTTCGACGGGAGACGACCGAGACCGCCGGGATCGAGAACACCGCCGGGTTCGCCGACGACACGCGCGCGTTCTGCTCGATCCCAGCGCGGCACGACCTCGCGCGTCGCGTGGACGCGAACTACCTGGGCGGCCTCGTCGCGCGGCACATTATTGGTATGAGCGATGCGAGCGAAATGGCGAGAGCGATGGCATACGATCTTGCGAAGCGCGCGTACAGGCTGGCATGAACCGGAGTTCCCGGCACGCAGTCCTTAGCCCGCTGTGCATACTCTCTCTCTGTCTCGCGATCGCGGCATGCGGCACCGAGTCCCGTGAGCGCGAATCCTACGACGTCACAGATCATTTTCCCCACGATCCCACCGCGTATACGCAGGGTCTCGTCTGGGGAGACAGTGTCCTCTATGAGAGCACCGGACAGTACGGCCACTCCGACGTACGGCGTGTCGATCTTCACTCAGGCAAAGTGCTGGCGTCGAGACCGCTTCCGGCAGATCGATTTGGCGAAGGACTCGCGCTGGTGAAGGGTCGACTGTATCAGCTCACGTGGAAGGAAGGCGTGGCGTACACGTATGATGCAGCTACGCTCACCCCTCGCGATTCATTCCATTACGCCGGAGAGGGATGGGGACTCACGACCGATGGGACGTCGTTGATCATGAGCGACGGCTCCGACTCGCTTCGTGTGTTGTCGCCCACGACCTTTCAGGTGCAACGAGTCGTGCACGTTCGCTACGAAGGCGCCCCCGTTTTCCAACTGAATGAATTGGAGTACATGAGCGGTGAGGTACTCGCCAACGTCTATCAATCCAACTGGGTGCTGCGGATCGATCCGGCAACGGGGCTCGTACGCGAAGTGATTGACTTCGCTGACTTGTATCCAGATCGGCCTGCCTCGGCGGAAGTGATGAACGGGATCGCGCTAGCGCCAGACGGGAAACAGCTGCTGTTGACCGGGAAGTTCTGGCCAACTTTGTTTCAGGTTCGGCTTCGCTCGCGGCAGAGTCGGGAATGACAATTCACGTGAGCTGGCAGCATGGGTTGAGGGCTGAACATCTAAGCACGCGATCCGGGATGACAGAGGCATAGATCTCAGATCTCGGACAACTACGCTTCCTACCTATCTCTTTGGACAGAGATAGGGACGGCGCGAAAGTCGGTCATGGCGCAGTTGTCTGACATCCACCATCTATGCTTCTGACATCTCGGATCGCGTGCTTTGTAGTGTCCCCCCCATGCCTCTCGATGACGCAAATCACCTCACCAGCTCCAATAGAACTTCGCACAGCGCGCCTGCTTCTACGCCCGTGGCGCGGCGAAGACGCCGGCGATCTGCTCCCCGTATTGGAGGCGAACCGGGATCACCTTGGCCCGTGGATCCCGGCTCGCGTTGCGACACCCGCGCCAGTTCCGATTCTCGCCGAACGGTTGGCTGGATTCGCGGCCGATTTTTCTGCCGATCGTGAATGGCGATTCGGCATGTTCACCCTTCGTGAGCGCAAGCTGCTCGGCGAAGTGGCTTTGTTTCCGCGGGCAGCTACCGGACGTGTTCCATTTGCCGAAGCCGACCGCGTGGAACTCGGCTATTGGCTGCGCGCCGATGAGACGGGTCAGGGACTCGTTACAGAAGCCGCGAGGGCAGCGCTCAATCTCGCGTCGCACATCCCGCGCTTTTCGCGCGCCGAAATCCGGTGCGATGCCCGGAATAGCCCGAGCGGAAAAATCCCGGTGCGGCTGGGCTTCACGCTACTCAGTACGACCGCAGAGGCCGGCGCCGACGGCGTCCACAGGGATATGCAGTTGTGGGTGTCGGAGCTCTCCAGCATGCACGTGCTCACGCCCTAGTTGAATGCCGCCGCGATCAGTGCGTCTCGAGCCCTTGCCGGGTTACACTCCCACAATCGGAAGACTTGTGGGCATTCTCGCCGCACGCCCGACTCCCCTCGGCATCACATTGACTTCGTTGACGGAAAACACGAGAATCTCGACATGAGCCATCGAATGGACCTTGTTGCGTTGGCCGTCGCATGCCTGCTCGCGCGGGGCGCGTCGGCGCAAACACAGGCACAGGCTCCGAATCCCGTCGGCGTTTGGCGCGGCACGTCGCTCTGTCGGCTTCGCCCGTCGGCCTGCAACGACGAGAGCGTCGTCTATCGCATAACGCGCGTGAACGCGAGCGACAGCCTGTCGATCGACGCGCGGAAGATCGTGAATGGACAGGAAGAGGAGATGGGCATCATCGCGTGCCTGCCCGCGACGTCGGCTGGGCAGTTGACGTGTACGATGCCGAACGGCGTGTGGCGCTTCACGATTCGCGGCGACAGCCTGGTCGGTGAGCTGCGATTGCCGGACAACAGGAAATTTCGCGACGTCAGCACCGTTCGCTCGCGTTAGAACGGCGTCGCCCGAGCGCATCATGCGAGTCTTGATCATCCCGGCGCTACTAATAGCGTGTGCGCCAGGCAACCGGCCAGCGATCCGCGTCGACGCGCCAAGTTCCCCTCCGACGACGCTGGAAGTCGCAAGTTTCCGCGCCGGCAACGTACCTGATCTCATTGATTCGTTGGTCGCTGGCATCCTTGCTCTCGACGCAGAATTTGCCGAATCAGGTAGTGGCGCCGGATTTCTATTCACTGGCGAGAACAACAGCTCCTTCCAACGTCTCACCAGGATTCCGGAGGCTATTCCCCGACTCGTCGAATGTCTGGGATGGGATAGGCGCTCAGCAACTACCTGGCACGGAACGCACGTGCTGGTTGGAGCTGTTTGCGGCCACGCTCTCGCCGCAACTCCCTACGTCGAGTTTCGCCAGCAGACGTCTCGGTTGTCCATCGGTTTGTACGAGTCAGGCTGGGGAGATTATCGCAATCCAACCATCGAAAAGCTTCGTGCGGCACAGAAGGCCTGGCGCGTTCAGCTCGTCGGAGATCCCTTTCAGTCGCAGCGCTCCACGCAAGCATCGCCATTGACCACGATTCATCTCGACGGCCCTTCTGGTCTCAGCAGGCCGCTCGGCGTTAGAACCGCGATCCAGTTCGATGATGAACCGCCGATCATTAACGTCTCGGACGGCCATGGAGGGCCACCGATTACCTATCACAGGCAACCGCTCACGAACGATCAGGTCAAATCGATCCGTTCACTCTCTGCGAAAGAGGC
>DASXYR010000272.1:0-3967 GCA_036502385.1 Gemmatimonadaceae bacterium | reverse complement strand
CGGAGGCGGGCGCCGTTTCTTTCGGAATGCCGGTCGTACATCCCGCCGGGGTATCGAGCTCGGTGGCGGCACGACACTCGGTGGCCTGGAGCTGGGTGGAGCGTACACTTACGCGAATTATCGGTTCGTCGATTTCACGGTGGACACTGCCCACTACGCGGGAAATCGAATTCCCGGCATTCCACGGCAGACGTTACAGGTGACGGCGAGCCACAGGAGCGCGCTCGGCACCGTCGTCACTGAGGCTACGCTCGCGGACAGAATGTCGGTGAACGATGCGAATTCCGAAAGCTCACCGGGCTACGCGATCGTGAATGCACGGCTGCTCACTCACGCGGCAATGGGACTATCGGGCGCGGAAGTGACGTTCGGCGCTCAAAACATATTTGATACGAAATACATCTCGTCTGTAAGCGTCAACGCCGCCGGCGGGAAATTCTACGAGCCCGGCTCTCAGCGCTCGTTGTACATCGGAGTCAGCCTCCTCGGAGCCATGACGAAGTAGGACATACGTGAGCTTCGAGTCGAAATCATACGAACCGGAACCTCGGCGAAATGAAAACGATCGCGTAGAACGCTATCCACGAAAACACTATTAGGTACCAGTAGGCTGCCATGGCAGTGACATCAGCGTATGGCGCGTTTTCTTCGGATACCGCGACCAACATCACGGCAACCAGAGTGGATTCGAGTGCGGCCGCGAGGAGATGCGCGAGATGCACGATGAGGATTGTCCACGTGATGGCGCCGTACTCGTTGGAATTGAAGCGCGTGTGCAGAGCGGCGAAGTCATAACCGCGCAGCACGATCGCCGACAGGCCGAACAGAACGCCGACGGCGAGCCAGCCAGCTATCAATCGCGGACGCGCATGCCGGCGCGCCAGACGCGCCGCGTTCCAGAATGGCGCAGCTCCCGCACATATCACGAGCAGCCCGAACGAGGGCAAGCGGAGATCCGGAAGGGATGTTCCTGATCGAGGCCAGTTGTCGGAGCTTCTCCTGATGTAGAAATAGGCGAACGCGAGGCCCGCGAGCGCGATCGCCTCGGTGAAGATCATCAAACGGCTGCCCCACCAGCGAGGAGCCTTGAAGCCGAAGGCCGAGTTCGGAATCAGGGTTGCGTCGGTCACCGCGGTCTCCATCCGATTGGTGGAATTGCACTGGACTTGCATTGCATGCGGCAACCGATGAGGACCATCCGTCGGCCAGTGAAAAACATCTTGCAGACTTCCCATGATAACTCGCCTCACAGCATGATGCGATTGACCCTGCTTTGCTCTATCGCCTGCGCCGTTCCAATCTCCGGCTCGACGCAGCAGCCGCAGAAACACATCCAGCTTCGGATTGGGTTGATCACAACGGGCGGTGCGGAAGCTTCCGGCGGAGCGTCAATTGCTCGAGGCGTGCGGCTTGGCGCCGCGGAATCAAGGCAAACAGCGCAGCTATTTGGGGACGACGTACTGCTGTTCGAGGCCGCCGGTGCCGGAGCAACGGCAGTTGCGGCCGCTGACCGTTTGGTCTCATCGAACAAAATCGAGATTCTGATTGGGACATCCGGCGTCGATGCCGAAGCGCTGTCGCGATTCTCTGAGCGTCATCACATAATCTTTTTTGACGCGGCATCTCGCGCGCAATCGCTCCGCAGCGTGTGCAATCGCTACACATTTCACGTCGAAGCCACCGACGCGATGTATGCGAGCGCTGCGAAGCGAGGAAATCTCGCGGGCTCGCCAGTCCATAGTTCGTTCGGTGCCAGGACCGATTCGATAGTTCTGTGGAGCTCGGTGCTCGAGCGGTTTGGGGCGAGCCAGATCAACGACCGCTACAGGGACAAATACGCGTCGGGCATGGATGGAGACGCATGGGCCGGGTGGGCAGCCGTCAAGTTTGGAGCGGAGGCTGCGCTTCGCGCGCGCTCGGCGTCGGCTGGCCAGCTGCTCGCTTATCTCGAGTCGCCGGCAACGCAGTTCGACGGACATAAAGGTTGGCCTCTCACTTTTCGGCTCAGCGATCATCAGCTTCGCCAGCCGCTCTACATGGTCTCCGCTCCATCCTCTGGCACAACGACGCCATCGGTTCGCGACATTCCTGACCTGCGCGCTCACTTGGCGTCGAATTCGTCGAGCGATCGAGGCGGACGCGCATCCGACCGCATCCTTGATTCTCTGATGGCGTCAGACGCGCGCGCTTGTCCGTGGAGCAACAGCCGATGAGTCTCGCCGTTAGCGCAACGCGACCGGTCGCACCAGCTGTCCGTTGGCTTTCCCTGATCGTCTCACTACTTGCGTTAACCACCACGACCGCTGAAGCCCAGCATGGCGCGCTCATCGCCGTCAGCAATGAGGTTGGGCACACGATCACGCTCATCGACGCCCGGTCCCTCAAGCCAGTGAAGACGATTGCGGTCCCGCAGCGCCCGCGCGGGATCGAGTTCAGTCCCGACGGAACCAGGATCTTCGTCGCTCTCAGCGATCCACAGAAGAACGTCAAGACGAGCGGAGATGCGATCGTTTCGATCGACGTCGCAACCGGCCGGCTCGACGGCGTTTTCCCAGCCGGCACGGATCCCGAGCGATTCGCAATCACTCCGGACGGCAAGCGGCTTTACGCAGCCAATGAGGACGGGAGCTGGGCATCGGCGACGGACATCGCGACCAGAAAAGTTGTCGCAACGTTGATCGTCGGCATTGAGCCCGAGGGCGTCGCGATTTCGCCTGACGGACGCTGGGTCTATGTTACGGCTGAGACGAGCAACAGTGTTTCGGTCATCGACGCGAAAGCGAACAAAGTTGTCGCCAATTTTCTCGTCGATGTGCGTCCGCGCGCGGCGGCGTTCTCGCCCGATGGCAAACACGCATACGTCACCGCCGAGATCGGTGGCAGCCTTAGTGTGATCGATACGAGGACGCGCTCGGTGACGCACACGATTCCTCTCGAAGACCGTCAGGGAAAGCCCGTTGGACTGGCCGTATCACCCGACGGTCGATGGATCTACGTCGCCAACGGAAACGCCAACGTCGTGTCCGTTGTGGATGCGGCGCGGAACTCAGTGGTTGGCAGAATAAAGGTCGGGAGACGTCCGTGGGGTGTCGCTGTGTCGCCGGATGGGCGCACCCTGTACACCGCCGACGGTCTGTCTGATTCGATGAGCGTAATCGACGCTCGAACTCGGCGTGTAGTGGCGACGGTAAAGGTCGGGCGACAACCGTGGGGCGTGGCGGTGTCACCGTGAAGCTGGATTGCGCAAAAAAAAGGGGAGCCGATTGGCTCCCCTTTTTTTGTGGACGCCGCGATCTCTACTGCTTTCTCAGCTGGATGCTTCCATTCACGCTGCTCGCGCGAAGATCTCTTCCGCCGGCGCCTATCGTACCGGCCGCGTGGCGCGGACCCCATCTACCGGAGAGCGTCATCGGAAAGTCGCTGTCAATTCCGCCATGTACCGTATCGAAACGGAATGTCGCGTCGAATCGCTCGGGGACATAGATCGCGACGGAGCCGTTCACGGTCTTGAAGGTCATGTCGTCGTTGCCCGACAGCGATGCCATCCGCGCATCGACGTTCCCGTTTACGGTCTCGGCGGTGACGGGTCCGGCCGACGTGTTCACGTCGACGCCTCCGTTCACGGTCTCGGCGCGCACAGGGCCTAACGCGTTACGAACGGTCACGCCGCCATTGACGGTATTGGCTTTGACCTCGGCGCCAACATCCCGCACCGAAACGCCGCCATTCACCGAGTGCGCGCCGACGCGCACTGAGCGCGGAACCTGAACCGTGATTCGTACAGAGCTGTGATTCTCGTTATGGTCATTGTGCCGCAGCTGCTCCATGCCGCCGTCCTCGCAGCGTGAGTTGTCGTTCCAGATCGCGCAGACAGTCACATTGCCACCGGCCTGAACGACTTCGTAGTGGATGTTGTCGAGCTCCCGTCCGTTGGACCGCTTTTCCGCCACCAGATGCACCATGTTGT
>DASXYR010000271.1:0-3342 GCA_036502385.1 Gemmatimonadaceae bacterium | reverse complement strand
TCAACCGTCGAGTGATTGGAATTCACCACATGAAGGTTGTCGCTACTATCGAAAGCCACCCCGAACGGCGCGCTCAATCCTGCGCCATTGAAGGCGGTCAGCATGCCGTAATCCAACGGAGCCGCAGCCTCTCCAGCCTGTTCGGAATCCGGGATGGCTGTAGCTCCTGCCGGCGTTCGATTTGCGCTAAAGGTGCATCCGCTGGTCTCCTCGCTGAAAAAAGGAATCCCGGCGTCGATGCTATTCTGGCTGACCAAGATGTTTTGTACAGTCGAGGTCAGGAAAACGACAGACCCATCGGGATTGTTCGTCGGCCCAAGATGAATCCTGTTGCCGAGGATAGAGGAATCTTTGACGCCGGACGCAAAGCCGAATCCAGCCGCTGCGTAAACGGTATTGCCAACGATCGTGATGTTTTCCAAGGGGGTGCTGGTCGTCCCGGGATTGAAGAGGACTCCAACGCTGTCTGGATATAGGGCTTTGATTGTGTTGCCAACTATGGTGATATTTTTAGAGACGAAGGTGTCAAAATAGATCCCGTGCCAGTCGCCGATAAACGTGCACCCAGTGACGACTCCGCCGTCGTAGCCGGCGGGCGGCCCGCCAGCGTTCCCTGCAGTCGGCAGGTTAAAAGTACAGTTGGTGATCCGACCGTTTTTCGCGTAAACGGGCGTGGGATCGCTCCCCATGGCAGCGAGGTTAATCATTGCCATGCCGGTGAGGTGTGTTGCATAGACCCCGGTCGCGCCGTTGGAGACCTCCACGTTCTCATACAGAGCATTGTCTGGCAGATTTCGGTCGTTCACACCGCCGGAAGTCAGAATTGCGAAGCACTCGTTATCCTGCCACCCGCATCCGGTTACAGAAACGTTGCGAATCGTAGGATTGGCGCCATAGAGGTTGATCCCTTGGAAATTCCCGTGTGGGCGAGAATTGTCGCCCCCCGGGCCACTGCGGAACCAGGCACAATCACAAGTCAAATCCTCGACCGATTGGTTGTCGTAAGTTAAGGCCGGGCCGTTGCTGAAGAGTGCACCATTACTGCCGGGGTTCACGCCTGCCGTTCCGACGACTTGCTGTATGATCGTCAAACTTCGGCCTGAGCCCTTGACGTGCCAACCGGTCAACATCGCCCAGTCATAATCCCATGCGCCCTTCATCTGAAACGTGCCGGGACCGATATGAAAAGTGATGTCGGTCGCGCCGGCGTCGTAGTAAGACTTGAAGATGGCGTCGAGCTTCGACTGGGTGGAGCCGTCAAATGGATTGTGCAGCGAACCGTCGCCAGCCACGCCATCGGTCCGATAGGCGATGTGCACGGCTTGCGCGCCGTCCTTGACTGCGGTCGGGACGCCGAAAATCTGCGGAGCGATTCCAAGGTCGACGCCATTGGGCGAGAACTTCTCGACGATATTGGACGCACTGCTCGCGACGTAAAGTGCGCCGACGGAATCGAAGGCCAGCCCCTGCGGCTGACTCAGGGCCGCACTGGTAAACGGAACCAGCGGAGTTCCGTCTGCAGCGAAGCGTTGCACCAAATTGGCAAAGCTCGCGACGCAGAGATTGCCTGCGGAATCGAAGGCGATCCCGGGTGGTTGAATGACGTTCGCAAAAGTCCCGAGGATACCGCCGTCAGGGCCGAACTTCTCCACCGTGTTGCCATTAAAATTTGCAACGTAGAGATTGCCGCCGCGATCGAAGACCAATCCGCTTGGATTGTTCAACCCCGAAGAGGCGAAAACACCCAGAGAGCTACCGTCCGGCGCAAACTTCTCGATCGTGTTGCTTTTGGTGGAGACGTAAACGTTGCCGCTCGCATCCAGAGCAATGCCAGTCGGTCCATTCAGATACGATTTTGTAAACAGCGTTCCCGTCCCATTGTCGTCGTATTTCGTGATCGTGTTGATGCCGGGGTTGGTGACAAAGAAAGAATCGGCCTGCACCACAGAAATGTTGAGAAACAGGAGGGCAGCAACGGTCGAGGCAAACTTGAGCTTCATTAGATTCGAGTCGATGGAAATCACGAATTTCCATAATTATTAGCAATATCTAGGCCGATATTGCCGTGTCGGGCCGATTTGGGAGTGATATCCCGGGAAATGGAACGAACATTGCCGACTCCACTTGGCGGTGGCAGCATCGTCGCTTCGTTGTTTCGGCCGTGAATTTCCCGATACCGCTTCTTTCATTCTGCGTTCCCACGCGTAATCGCGCGGAGTATCTGCGAGAATTTCTGGAGAGCGTCGCGGAGCAAGCCACGCCAGCGGTGGAGGTCGTTATCTCCGACGACGGCTCGGACGATAATACAGCAGAAGTCATCGAAAGTTTTCGCGGCCGCCTTCCCCATTTGACTGCCAGACGAGCCGACCCTCCCCTCCGTTACGATCGCAATCTGCTCCATGTCGTCTCTCTCGCCCGCGGCCAATACTGCTGGCTCTTCGGCGATGACGACCGCCTCGAACCCGGCGGCGTTGCGACTGTCCTCGCTGCCCTGAAGGCGAATCCCGAGCTCACCGGCCTAACGACCAACCGCACTTCTTATGACAGTGCGCTCGCGAACCTGCTTCCAGTGCGCGCTTTGAAACAGCGGACGGGCATTCTGTTTCACGACGCCGACGAAGCCTTCCTCGGTTTGCTCGACCGCCTCGGTTTCCTCTCCTGCCAGGTCGTTAATCGTAGGATCTGGAATGAAGTCGTTAGGCAAGAAAACCTGGAGCCTTATTTCACCGGTTACGTGCAGCTCTACGTCATCGCGCGGATGCTCGTGCATGCTCCGCGCTGGCAATTTCTCGCCCAGCCCTGCGTCTCCTTCCGGGCCGACAACGATTCCTTCCGCGCGCTCGGTCAGTTTGGGCGTTTGAAAATGGATGTCTGCGGCTACGAAACGATCATCGGCGATGTTTTCGGCCGCGACGGCGGCGTCTATCATGAGGCGATGGCGGAGGTTTCCCGCACCCATGCCCGCCATCACATTGTAACCGCGAAGCGCGCCGGTGCTCCCATCTCGTTTTTCCGCCAGGCCCTGGCGTTATGTGTGCAGCACTACGGCCGCTACGCGACTTTCTGGCTTCACACCTTTCCGGTCCTCATAATGCCCAGTCGTCTGCTGCTTTTTCTCCGGGGCTGGTATCAGCGCTCGCGCCACTAGGACATGGACCAGGCGCTCGTTGGAGTTTGCTACAACCCCAGGCAACGTCGCATTCTCGACGTCACCTTCCCCAGCTGGGAAGAATACGGAAAACGACACGGCCTCCCCGTGATCATCATCGAGCGCTCCTACGCCGGGGAGGATTTTTATTGGAATAAGCATCTGCTTTTCCGCGTGCCCGAGCTGCGCGCGGC
>DASXYR010000270.1:0-2895 GCA_036502385.1 Gemmatimonadaceae bacterium | reverse complement strand
CTTTTGCGCGATCTCCTTCTGACAGCCCATGGCGTCGATGGTCACGAGGCAGCCGCTGATCTGAAGAAGCTCCAAGAGGCGGGGGATTGCTGTAATCTCGTATCCGCTGCACGGACCCCGTATTCCAGGTGGGCTCGTGAGCGACGACGATCGCGCGCATGGCAGACGCGAGCGAGTGGGCGAGCCGTGTGACGGCGTGGCGGGCGAGCGGGCAGACATCCGAGGAATTTTGCGACGGGCGTGAGTTCACTGCCGGCGGGCTTCGGCACTGGGCGCATCGGCTGGGGAAGACGCGCGCCTATGGGCGCAGGAAGACGCAGCCGGGGGACACCGGCCGAGTTCGGCTGGCTCGCGTGGAGCGCCTTCCCGCCAAAGACACGTTGCCCTTGCAGCAGGGTGCGGACAAGACGTCGCCGGTCACCGTCGAGTTCGGCTCAGCGCGGGTGATGGTGCGGGCAGGCTTCGATCCCGCGACGCTTGCCGCGGTGCTGGACGTTCTCGGTGCGCGCGGAGGTGCGCGATGATCCCCCGCGGCGTTGAGGTGTTCATCGGCGTCGAGCCGATCGATCTTCGCTGGGGCTTCGATCGGCTCGCCGGTGTCGCTGCAGAGCGCGTCGGTCGCGAGCCGCGTAGCGGTGCGCTCTTTGTGTTCTTCGGAAAACGACGCTCGGCGATCAAGGTTCTCTTCTTCGACGGAAGCGGAATGTGCTTGTTTTACAAGCGACTCGACGCTGGCACGTTCCGGCTGCCCGAGCCGACGGACGCGCAGGCCACGAGCATCGCGATCGATGAGCGCACGCTCGACGACCTGCTCGATGGCATCGACGTCGAAGTGAAGAAGCCCAAAGCCCGACGTCCGCGCGTGCACTGACGCGACCATTCATTTTTTTGCACGAAGAGAATCGACAGATCGATCGCGACTCGCTAGGACTGACGGCGCAATGCAGCCGACGGCGGCCACCGCGAGCGCGAGTGCTGAAGAGCGAATAGCCGAGCTCGAGACCGCTCTCGCTGCGGAGCGCGCATCCCTCGCTGCAGCGCAAGCGCTCGTCTCGAAGCTCATGACGGAGCGCGACCAGCTCCGACTCTCGCACGAGCGCCTGCGGCTCGAGCTCGAGCTACTGCGTCGGCGTATCTTCGTCGCCAAGGCGGAGCGGGTGGATACCGCGCAGCTCGAGCTCGAGTTCGCGAAGAAGCTGGCCGAGCTCGATCGGCTCGGTGGCGTCCCTGAGCCAGCGACAGCGTCCACTCAGGATGATGGCAACCAGTCCGATAGTGGCGACAGGCCTGCTGCGAAGGGCGGCAAGAGCAAGCCCTCGGGGCGGCGTAATTTGCGCGACATTGCCATGGAGGAGGAGCGCATCGAAATCCCCGATCCGCTCTTCGAGAAACTCGTCGCCGAGGGCAAGGCGGAGCGCATCGGTTACGAGGAGAGCTGCAAGGTCGGGTGGAAACGCGGCGGTCAGCGCAGAATCGTCATCGCGCGCGCGAAGTACCGGACCGTCGACGCACACGGCGAGGCTCACATCGAGACCGCGCCTTTGCCCCCCGAATGCTTCCCGCGCTCGATGGCTGCCCCGTCGATGCTCGCCAAGATCATCATCGACAAGTACTCCGAAGGTCTTCCTCTCCATCGCATCGAGGACAGGTCTGCCCGGGACGGCTTCCGCCTCGATCGGGGGACGACGTGTCGGTGGATCGAGGATGCGGGGGCGACGGCGGGAGCCACCGTGATCACTGCGGCCCGCAAGCACGCGATCGCGACCGCCTTCTGCATCGCCACGGACGCGACGGGCGTTGCTGTGCAACCCATCCGGACACACGAGAAGCAACGACAAGCCTGCCGTCGCGGACACTACTTCGTGCTCATTGCCGACCGGGATCATGTCTTCTTCGAGTACACAGCGAAGGAGACCAGCCGCGTCGTCAGCGAGATGTTTCGTGGCTACTCCGGCTACATCCAGGCTGACGCGAAGAGCGTCTACGATGTGCTCTTTCGCGAGCCGGAGCCCGAGCTGTTCGACGACGTCGACACCGCTGTCCGCCGAGAGGTCGGATGTTGGTCGCACTGTAGAAGAGGATTCTGGGAAGCGACCGCCGCAAAAAGCGCTGTCGCTCGTGAGGGACTCGCTCGGATCGGGCGCATCTTCGAGTTCGACGCCAGTTTCAGGGGCAAACCTCCCTCCGAGATCCTGCGCCTCCGGCAAACACATCTCCGTCCGCACCTCGAGGCATTTTTCGTCTGGTCGGAGCACGAATACGCTCGCGTTCGCGATCAGCGCGGGCTCCTTCGATCCGCGCTCGGATACGCCGTTCGTCAAAAGGTGCCCTTGATGCGAGTCCTCGAAGATGGGCGACTCGTCTTGGAAAATAACCGCTCCGAGCGCGAGCTCAGGCGTATCGCCGTCGGAAGAAAGGCGTGGATGTTCGTCGGCAGTGACGACCACGCCGAGAGCGCTGGCCACCTCTTCTCGCTCATCGCATCTGCCCGCCTCCACGCTCTCGATCCGGAGACCTACCTCCGCGATCTCTTCCGCGTCCTTGCCCACTGGCCGAGGGACCGCCACCTCGAGCTCGCTCCGAAGTTCTGGGCCGCCACCCGCGTTCGACTCGACCCCGCCGAACTCGCCCTCGAAATCGGCCACCTCACGGTTCCCCCGCCTCTGCCCACGGAAGAGCAGCCGGCTTCGGGCTGAACGAGGTCTCGCGTCCACGCACGCATCATGCGGGCGTTAGGCTACGTCGCGAAAGACGGGGTCTGTGCAGCGGATACTCACGTCCAGCGATTCGAGCGAGCTCTCGATATGCGACGGCGTCCGCCGCGCCCTCCACGACCGTGAGGGGCATTTCCGGAGGCGTCCGCGCGACGTGCTCGACCCCGTACGGGGCGGAAGG
>DASXYR010000269.1:0-2730 GCA_036502385.1 Gemmatimonadaceae bacterium | reverse complement strand
ATGAATTCATCAAGCCCGTTTTCATAGCGGAAAGCGGAGAACCTGTGGCACCGATTCGCGACGGTGACGCCGTGATCTGCTTCAACTACCGGTCGGATCGCATGCGCCAGTTCGTGCAGACGCTCATCGACCCGAAGTTCGATGGTTTCGATATTTCAAAGCGGCCTGAGATAACGGTCGTGACCCTGACCTCATACGACGCGACCTTCGACGTCCCCGTCGCGTTCGCGCCGCAATCGATGGAACGAATTGTCTCCGAGGTCTTGTCGGCCGAGGGGAGGTCGATTCTAAAGACGGCGGAAACCGAGAAGTATCCACATGTGACTTACTTCTTTAACGGAGGCCGCGAGGCACCTTTTTCTGGCGAAGACCGGATTCTTGTGCCCAGCCAGAAGGTGGCGACCTATGACCTGATGCCGGAAATGAGCGCGCCGGGTATTACGGATGTGCTATGCAAGGCAATCGGCGAAAGGTCGCACGACTTCATTCTATGCAACTACGCGAATGCAGACATGGTTGGTCACAGCGGATCGATTGAAGCCACGATCAGTGCAGTTGAAACCGTCGATCGATGTCTTGCCAGGATAATGAAGGCAGCTCAGAAGTCGGGATTCAGGCTCCTGATCACGGCCGATCACGGGAATGCAGAGATGATGATCGACCCGGAAACGGGAGGGCCGCACACTGCTCACACCACAAGTCCGGTTCCGATAGTTGCGGTGGGTGATGATGAGCTTTCGAGCCTCCGATCCGGGGGCGCTTTGTGCGATGTGGGCCCTACTATATTAAGAATGCTCGGGATCGAGCAGCCCCCTGAAATGACGGGAAAAAACCTTGGGAGTTAGATAGATGAAGCAGCTGCTGTTCGGTTTTGTATTTCTCGGTTTCGCGATGCCTGCCGCCGCTCAGGCGGTTGACGTCGGCTATTCCCCACCGAAAAGTCCATTTCGCGATCTCGAATATCACCAGGAGCTGACGTTGTTCGGCGGCTATTACAGCGCCGCAAAGGATCCTGCCGGTGCTGCGCCCAAGTCTGCGCAGATGGAAGGGATTCGATACGAGATTACGGTTGGTGGTCCCGCGCAGATTTACGCGCGCCTCGCTCGGGTCAACAGTCAGCGCAACGTGATCGATGCGTCGGCGCCAGCCGCAACTCGCCAGCTTGGCGTTCAAAGCTGGCCAGTCTACCTGTTCGATGCTGGTCTGTCGCTGAACCTCACCGGCCAGCGCTCGTTTCACGGAGTTGTTCCGGTAATTACCGCCGGCGGCGGACTGGTAAGTGACCTGGACAAGTCCATCGACGCCGACCCGTTCAATCTCGGCACCAACTTTGCCTTTTCATTTGGCGCTGGCCTGCGAATGGTGCCGGGCGGAAGGTTCCAGATACGTGCCGATGCCGGGACGTACCTCTACCAGATCAAGTATCCGACCCTGTACTACGTGACGGCTTCTGACGGCACGGCGGTACTGCCGAGCGACCAGGCCAAGAGCTTCTGGAAGAGAAACGGGGCGTTGAGCCTCGGCGTTTCGTACCTGCTCTTCCGCTGACACGGCGCCAGTCGCGCCATTTGCCTGCTGGAGGAAAAGATGGCTGACGACTTTGACAACACGGACGAAATTCAAAACCTGGGCGATGACGAGCTGAGACAGCTCGTCCTGGATCAGCTTCGCGAGCAACCCATGCTCGACGGAGATGCAATCGGTATTCACGTGCACTCCGGAAACGTGACAGTGTCGGGTACGGTTGGCACTGAAGAAGAAGCGCGCATTCTTGATCACGTTCTCACCGATTCGATCGGTCTTACCGACTTCAAGAACAACGTTGTGGTGGACGAGCTCTATCGCGCTGAAAGTCCGGAAGCGATCGACGAACATCTCGTGGATGAAGAGGAACACGAGGGCTTGCTGGTTGCCGACCGTGCGCAGCCGTTCAGTCCGGAATCCGAACACCTCGCGGACTTGCCTGAGACCGACTCAATCGAAGACGAAATGGGCACTCACGAGATCGGCAAGGCAATCGAGGATGGCGAACCATGGATTCCGCCAGAAGGCCCGACGCCGGAAGGTTTGAGCGGCCTCGAAAACGAAGGCACATTCGGACACGACACACAGCACTAGACTCACCTCTGGCAGCAAACGGCCGGCCTCTCACAGTGGCCGGCCGTTTCGTTTCCGGCGAGATTAACCCGACATGCCAATAGCTGCCCTCACCCGACGCCTCACCTTCGCGGCGGCGCACAGATACCGGCGCCCCGAATGGAGCGACGAAAGAAACGAAGCTGTGTTTGGTGCGTGCGCCCGTCCTCACTATCACGGGCACACCTACATCTGCGACGTCACTGTCGAGGGTCTGATCGATCCTACAACTGGATTCGCTGTCGATCTTGGCAGGCTCGACATCATTCTCGCAGAAGAAGTGACGACGCGCTTCGATCATCGGAACATCAACGTCGAAGTTCCCGAGTTCGCGGACGGCGTGATGGTTCCGACCGGCGAGAATCTCGCACGATTCATCTTCGACAAAGTCGCTGCGCGACTCTCGGAAGGAAATCGCGTCACGAGCGTTACCGTTGCGGAAGACTCCACACTGAGCTCCACCTACAAAGGATGACAATGCGAAGAATTTCCGCCGCGGCAATCATGTTCACGATTACCGCTTGTACTTCTGCGCCGAATGTCGGCGTCACGCCCGTCCGAACACCGCTCTCACAACTGCGGTGGTCGATCGAT
>DASXYR010000268.1:0-8780 GCA_036502385.1 Gemmatimonadaceae bacterium | reverse complement strand
GCTCGCCCTTCCTTTGGAGATTCTTTGGCGCCTGTTCGTTTGAGATCTTTGCGCGGGTCAGTCGGGCGAGGGCTTCCCCTGCGCGGACAGCCTCGGCCTCCTTCCCCGTCAGGGATCTGGGTTTGACTCGAGTGCGCGCTCTGCTCCTCCTTGTTGCGGGCGCGGGGACTCTCGGTGGGTGCGCGCGGGCTTCCAACAACCCGCGGGAAACCGTCCTCACGTTTTCCGGCTCTGCCCTCGGCGCCGAGGGGACACTCGTCGCGAAGCAGCTCAAGCAGTTCATGGTCCTGCACCCGAATATTCGCGTCGAGCTCCAGCGGACGCCCGACGACGCGTCGCAGCGGCATCAGCTTTATGTCCAGTGGCTCAACGCCCGCGTCGGGAATCCCGACATCCTCCAGCTCGACGTTGTTTGGACGCCGGAGTTTGCGGCGGCAGGATGGGTCTTGCCGCTCACACGGTTTTCGCCGCCGACCAGCGAATTCTTTCCCGCCACCATCACCGCCAACACCTGGGCGGGACGCCTTTACGCGCTGCCCTGGTTCGCTGACGTCGGCCTGCTGTACCGCCGCACCGACCTCGTTCCAAATGAGCCCGCCACCCTCTTCGAGGTCGTCGCCGACGCAAAGCGAACGATGGCGATGCGCGGCGGTCCGCGATTCGGCATCGTCTGGCAGGGCGCGCGATACGAGGGCCTCATCACCGGCTTCGTCGAGTACCTCGGCGCCTTCGGTGGGCGGATCCTCGACGACAGCGGACGCGTCGTCGTCAATCGGCCGGAAGCGGTGAAAGCCCTTCAGTTCATGCGCGACGAGCTTTACACGTCGAAGATCGCCCCGCTCGACGTCCTTACCTGGCACGAAGAGGAGGCGCGCTACGCTTTTCAGAACGGGACTTCCACTTTCATGCGCAACTGGCCTTACGCGGTTGGCGCGATGAGCGATACCTCGTCTCGCGTGGCGGGGAAGTTCGCGGTGTCGCCGATGCCATCGTCGGGTGAGCCGGGCGGCCACTCGACCGCCACATTGGGCGGGGCACAGCTCGCGATCAACGCTTACAGCAAGGCGCCCGACGCCGCGTATCAGTTGATCGCGTATCTCACCGCGCCGGAGCAGATGCTCCAGCGCGCGCAGGCGGTCAAGCAGTATCCAACGCGCGCGGCCCTCTACAGCGATAAGCGGTTGGAAGACGCGCTCGCGATTCCTCTCGACGCTGTCCGCCGCGCAATCGAGAGCGCGACGCCGAGGCCAGTCACGCCGATCTATACCGAGCTGTCGGAGATTCTTCAGATCGAGCTCCATCGCGCGCTCGTCCGCCAGGCCGAGCCGCAGGACGCGCTCAACTCGGCCGCGAAGAAGATCGACGCGCTGATCGAGCGCACGGGAATGCGGAAGCTGATGTCGATGGAGAACACCGTTCCAACTGCTGCCAAATGAAAAAAATCTCCCGCCTTGGCTACGAGGCTCGGCTCGGCTGGACGCTGGTTGCGCCAGCGCTCGCAGTCATCGGCTTGATCGCGATCTTTCCACTCGGGTGGACGGTGTGGGAGTCATTGCACCTCCACGAGCTGCGCATGCCGTGGCTTGGACAGCCGTTCGTCGGCCTCGCCAACTACGTGGAGATCGCAAAAGATCCCCGATTCTGGGCGGCGCTCGCGCATACGGCATTCTTCACGGTTGTCTCGATCACGCTGGAGCTGTTGATCGGACTTTTCCTCGCGCTGGCGATGAACCGCGTTTTCAGGGGAAGGGGATTCGTCCGCGCCGCAGTGCTCGTGCCGTGGGCGATTCCAACGGTGGTCGCGGCGCTGCTCTGGCGCTTCATCTTCGAGTCGCAGGGTGGAATAGCCAACGCATTGCTGGTCGACGCGCACATTCTCAGGGAACCGATGGTCTGGTTCATCGAAACGGCAACGGCGTGGGTGCCAGTAGTTCTCGCCGATGTCTGGAAGACAACTCCGTTCGTCGCGCTGCTGCTCCTCGCGGGCCTGCAGAACATCGATCTCAGCCTGTACGAAGCGGCCGCCGTCGACGGTGCGAACGCGTGGTGGCAGCTGCGACATATCACTCTGCCGCTGCTCAAACCGGCGATCCTCGTCACGCTGGTGTTCAGGACGCTCGATGGATTTCGCGTCTTCGATCTCATCTATGTGCTGACAGGCGGAGGCCCGGGTACATCCACCGAGCCGGTTGCTCTATACACTTTCAACGCCTTGCTTCAGAATCTTCGCTTCGGGTACGGCTCGGCGCTTTCGGTGGTGATCTTTGCGATCACGTTCGGGCTGGCGCTGCTCTACGTCCGCGGGCTTGGCGTTCGCCTCGGAGGTGACGAGACATGAGTCGCACTGTGCGCGCGGTGCGCATTCCCAGCCGGAAGACAGCGGGCATTCACTGGGGGCAGTGGGTATTCGGTGCGGCGCTCGTCCTCCTGATGCTGTTCACGCTTTTCCCGTTCTACTGGGCTATCGTCGCGTCGCTCACGCCCGACGCCGCGCTCTTCCGCGATCCGTCGCTCTGGCCCCAGCACATCATCGGAGATCACTATCGCGCGCTCTTCGTCGACCGCGACTTCATAACGCCAATCAGGAATTCGCTCATTGTCGCGGGGACGACGACGATTTTCTGCCTCTGCGTCGGAACTCTTGCGGCCTACGCCCTCGCGCGCCTCGAGTTCAGGGGCAAGGCTGCGATCATGGCGTTCATTCTCGCGGTGACGATGTTTCCGCAGATCTCGATCGTGAGCCCGCTGTACCTGCTGCTTCGATCGCTCCACCTGATCGATACTTATCCCGGCCTGATCATGCCGTACATGACATTTGCGATGCCACTGACTGTCTGGGTTCTCACGGGCTCCATCCGTCAGATCCCCAAAGACCTGGAAGAAGCCGCGCATGTCGATGGCGCGTCGCGGAGGCAGAGCTTCACGAAGATCCTGCTGCCGCTCGCGGTGCCGAGTCTGGCGACGACGGGAATCCTGACCTTCATCTATTGCTGGAACGAGTTCCTGTTCGCGCTCTCGTTCACCCTCGGCCCCGAGCGCCAAACAGTGCCAGTCGCAATCGCACTATTTCGCGGACAATACCAGGTGCCGTGGGGAGAAATCCTCGCGGCAGCCGTCATAGCAACCACTCCCGTCGCGGCGCTGGTTCTGTTTTTCCAAAGGCGCATCGTGCAGGGACTTACGGCCGGGGCCGTAAAGGGATGAGAACTACCAACTGCAAAGAACGGGATGCGGGCCGTCAGAGGCACAGCATTCCGTTTTCAGTGAATTACACCATGACTATGCCTCTGAAAGCTCGCATCCCGTTCTGTTTCAGTCGAGAAAAACTATGATCGCCAAGAGAAGCCAATGGCCCGAATAGCGCTGGAGCACGTCGACAAGACCTACCCGAACGGCTACGTCGCCGCGCGTGATTTAAGCCTCGAAGCCGCCGATGGCGAGTTGCTCGTGCTCGTCGGACCGTCGGGCAGCGGGAAGTCGACGGTGCTTCGTCTCATGGCCGGCCTCGAGCGCGTGAGCGACGGTGTCATTCGCATCGGCGACCGCGACGTGACCGATCTTCCGCCGCAGCAACGCGACATCGCGATGGTCTTCCAGAACTACGCCCTCTATCCGCACATGACCGTGCGCGACAACCTCGCCTTCGGGCTCAACATCCGGAAACAGCCGCGCGACATGATCAATGAGCGCGTGAGCGCCGTCGCGGCGTCCCTCGGTCTCGAGCCGCTGCTCCAGCGCAAGCCAGCCCAGTTGTCAGGTGGCCAGCGCCAGCGCGTCGCGCTCGGGCGCGCGATCGTCCGCGAGCCGCTCGCCTTTCTCTTCGACGAGCCGCTCTCGAATCTGGATGCGCAGCTTCGCGTCGAGACGCGCGTCGAGCTCTCGCGGCTGCACAGAAAGCTCGGCGCGACGATGGTGTACGTGACCCACGACCAATCCGAAGCCCTCACGCTCGGCGATCGAATCGCGGTGCTCAAGGAAGGGGTTCTTCAGCAAGTCGCGACGCCCATGGAGTTGTACGACAAGCCGTCCAACAAATTCGTGGCGGGGTTCATCGGCAGTCCGGCGATGAACTTCTTCAAGGGGATGCTGGTGCGAACCGGTGCCGGAGGCATGTGCACCTTCCGCGGCGCAGACCTCACGGTCCGCGTTGCCTGCCCGCCCGGCGTGGACGGATCAGTTTTCCTCGGCATCAGGCCGCAGCACCTCGAGATCACCGACGCGAGCGCAGCCGGTGACGGAACCTTGCGCGGCGAAGTGGGGGTCGTTGAGCCGATGGGGAACGAGCAGATCGTGTATGTCTCACTGTCGGGCGGCGAGCGCGCGGTCGCGGTCGCACCGGTTCAACCGCGCATCACCGCCGGCGAGAATGTCACGATCCGTGTGCGACCCGAGGGCCTGCACGTATTCGACGCCACTTCAGGAGCGAGACTCGGATAAAGCCTCCGTCGCGCCTCCCGCTTCCCGCTTTCCCGCTTTCCCGCTTCCCGCTTCCCGCTTCCCGCTTCCCGCCTCACGCCCGAGGCAGCGCCAGCACGAACTTGGATCCTTCACCGAGCGAGCTGGTCACAGTAAGATCGCCGCCCATTCTACGCGCGAGATCGCGGCTGATAGACAAACCGAGTCCCGTACCTTCGTGTTTTGACGCGTAGTCGCGGTTCACCTGCACGAAGGGCTCGAAGATCGCCTCGAGTTTGTCATCGGGAATCCCGGATCCGGAATCCTCCACGCATAGATAGAGCATTTTCTCATCTTCGTGGCACTCCAGATCGATGCGACCCCCCGCCGGCGTGAACTTGATCGCGTTCGACATGAGGTTGATCAGGATCTGCCTGACCTTGTCGGGGTCTCCGCACGCCTCCGCTTCCGGAATGTCCTCGGCCATCGAGAACGTCAGGCCCTTCTCCCGAAGCTGCGGCTCCACGAAAGAGCGAAGGCTCTCGATCACGTTCCCCAATCCCATCGCCTTTGATTCCATCACGACGTGGCCGGCCTCGATCTTGGCGAAATTGAGCACATCGTTGATCAGTGAGAGCAGGTGGCGCTGGCTGCGATCGATACGCTCCAGATCCTCGCGCTGCTCCGGCGTGATCGGACCTCGCAGCTCCAGCCTCAGCAATTCCGAGTACCCCGCGATCGCGTTGAGCGGAGTCCGCAGCTCGTGCGACATCGTCGCCAGGAACTGACTCTTGGCCGCGTTTGCTTCCTCGGCCTCCTGCCGCGCTGTGCGTTCGCTGGCCACGAGGTGCTTGTACTCGGTGACGTCCACTGCTGCCGTGAGCCACAGGCGACGCCCGTCAGGCAGTGAGCCCAATGCAACGCGGTGGAAGTCCCAGACACGATCCCTTCCATCGGCGGCCCGCACGATGTGTTCGCCCAGTCGCTTTGACTCCCCCTCCGGCTGATCGAGAGCCTCGGTGCCGTGAGGGAGAATTGGGCCGCCGCCGGTGTTCGGGAAGGCGAGCGCCGCCCACTCGTTCGTCGTCGTAACCGGCGTCGAGTAGTAGCCGGTAAGGGTCATCCACGCTTCGCTGAGCTGGAGGATCTCTCCATCCGCCGCGTGCAGCATCAACGGATACGGAGCCGATTGAACTGCGGCGCGCAGCCGCATCTCGCTTTCCCGCAGGAAATTCTCCGAAGCTTCGCGTTGCGCGAGATGCGCCTTCACATCGAGCTGCCGCTGGCGGGCACGAAGCCCCGACCGTATGACGGTCGTGAGCGTCGTCACCCGCACGGGTCGCTCCAGCAGTGTGACGTTGCCCTTTTCCGCGACGCCCCTCAAGGCGCGCGGAAGCGCTCCCGACAGCTCGTCCTCACCGGTCAGAATCACTATCGGCACGTCGGACCAGGACGGCTGACGATTGAGCGCGTCGAAGAGGTTCTCGCGAGCGCCCGGCCCCAGCGCCTCCTCCGCCAGAAGAAGAACGCCGACGTGTTCCTGCTCGATCAGCTTGCAGACATCGGCCATCGATTCACAGACGCGCAGATCCAACCCCGTACGCTCGAGCACCTTCTGCGCGACCCTTCCGTCCTGCCCAGTTGGCGCTAGAACCGCGACCGGGAGAGCGTCAGCGACCTGACTTCTTTCTAGTGCGTTTGCGTCCATGGTCGCCGGTCCCGTCTCCCGATCTGTTCGCCGGCTCACTCGGCTGTTCGCTGACTCCGTCGCGATGATTGCCATTGTCCTGCTCCTCGAGCAATGGGGCGGCGGCGCCGATATAGCGCGGCACGCCGGTCAGCACCCCCTGGAATTCGGACAGCGGCTCGCCGACGAATAAGCCGCCTCTCTGAACTTTGCATTCACGAATCATGCGCTCGTGATCGCTGCTGCGCTTCTTCACTACCGATATAGCCTGCCTCACGGTGCCGCTCACCTCGAAGTAGCGAAGGAGAATAACGGTGTCGGCGAGATAGCTCACGTCCACTGCCTCGTCGACAGGATTTCCGAAGATCCCGTGTTGCACGAGCGTCATAATCGAGGTGACGCCGTTGTTCGCCAGAAAGCTCAGAAGCTCGTGAATCTGTATTGCAAGCAGCCTTTCTTCGGGCATCGACTGCATGTACCCGTTGATGGAATCGAGAACCACCAGACTTACTCCTTCAGTCTCTACTGCGGATACTACCTGGCTCGCAAATTCTCCCGGCGAGAGCTCGGTTGGCTCTACCTGAACCATTCGCAGCTGGCCGCTCTCTCGCGCGGTTTCCATTTCCATTCCCAGCGCTTTCGTCCGCAGGCGGAACGTGCTGATGCGCTCATCGAACAGATAGAACAACACTTTCTTGCCGCGCTTGATCGCGGCTCTCGCGAACTGGGTGCAGAGGATCGACTTACCCGTGCCGGCCGCGCCGGTTATGAGAGTGCTCGTTCCGCAGGTGAGTCCTCCTCCGAGAAGAGCGTCGAGCGGGGTCGACCCGCTTAGCAGCTGATCCGCGGAAACATCGACTCGGGCCTCATCCTGAAGCACACGTGGATAGACTTCAATTCCTCCCCGGCGGATGCGGAAATCGTGGTATCCGCCGCGAAACTCGATGCCGCGCACTTTTGTCACCTGAAGGCGTCTGCGCTCCGATCCGTACTCGAGCGCAACGTGCTCGAGAACGATTACACCGTGCGCCAGACTGTGCAGCTGGAGATCACCGTCCGGAGACGTCTTGTCATCGAGAAGCAAGACCGTGCAGTCCCGGCCGCTGAAGAATTCCTTCAGCGCAAGAATCTGCCGGCGAAAGCGAAGCGGCTCCCGCGCCAGCAGTCGCATCTCCGATAGCGAGTCGAACGCCAGGCGCAGCGGGTTCTTCTCGCTGATCGCGTCCAGGATTTTGTCCACCGACTGCTGAAGCTCCACTTCTGCCGGATGGAAAATCGTGTAGCTCTCGTCCATGTCGCGCGCGCTCTCCCTCGACATCTCGAGGATCTCGATCCCTTCCAGGTTCCACCCGTGCGATTCGGCCACGGCCTGGAGCTCCTCTCGCGATTCGGAGAGCGTCACGTACAGGCCGCGCTCACCCTTGCGTGCACCCTCCATCAGGAACTGAAGCGCCATGGTCGTCTTGCCGGTGCCGGGCTCACCGTCAACGAGGTACAAGTGATTGGTCGGCAAGCCGCCGCCGAGTATGTCGTCGAGTCCCGAAACGCCCATTCGGGCTCGCTCGACGGCGGCGGATTTTCCACTGAATGCGGGTCGAGTCACCACTCGATCTCCTGTGATTTCCTGGGTCAGCTGCCGGCAATCCTTCGCAGCGCCTGCACCGCGTCGACCACTTCCTTGCTTGGCATGGCACCCGGCATCACGCTCTGCACCAGCTTGTCGTCACGCTCATACAGGTCGTTGCCGAAATACAGCTGACCGTTGTTCATGTACGTCGTGAAATACGTGATGTAAACCGGAATCTTCTGCGGCACCTTCACCGACTTGTTGTCCGGCGGATTCTGCATCTCCTGCTGAACCTTTTCCGCCGGCCAGCCAAGCACCCACTCCGCGAGCTCCTCGGGCTTCTCCACCCGGATGCAGCCGTGACTGAACGCGCGCACATCCTTGTTGAACAGCTCGTGATTGGGCGTGTCGTGCAGGTAGATGTTGAAGTCGTTCGGGAACAGGAATTTCACGTACCCCAGCGCGTTTTTCGGCCCCGGACGCTGGCGGACGCGCGTCTGACCGTTCTCCTGATACGTCTCCATGTCTTCGCGGGCGAGGTACGCCGGCCCCTTCGGGAAAATCTCCTTGGCGGCGATGTCGGGAGTCACGTTCCAGTAAGGCCTGAACACGACGGTCTCCATCGAATCCGCGAACACCGGCGTCGCCTTGTCCTCGTATTCCTGGCCGACGATGACTTTCATCTCCAGTGCCTTCTGTCCGCTGTCGAATGCCTCGAGCCGGAATGCAGGCACGTTCACGAAGACGTACCGTTGCCCAAAGCTCCGCGGCAACCAGCGATAGCGTTCCATGTTCGCCGCGATCTCGCCGAGTCTATAGTCGGCGGGCACATTCATGGCATCGAGCGTCTCGCTGCCGAGGGCGCTGTCGACGTTGATCGAATGCCGCTCCTGAAAGAGCGCGACCGCCGCGGCGAGCTCATGGTCGTAAACGCCGTGCGAAGAAGCGCTCGCGCCCTGCGGAATCATCGATGCCTTGGTGGCGCCCCCCGCCGGCGCCGCGACGATCCCTTCTGCCGCAAGCCTGTTTCTGATCGCCGTCAGCACCGCGGGATTCGCCGGAGCACCGGGCTTCACGTTCGGGCTCGCGGGTATCTTCTGCCACCCGCCCTTTGCGACGAGAACGCGGTAT
>DASXYR010000267.1:0-2611 GCA_036502385.1 Gemmatimonadaceae bacterium | reverse complement strand
TACCTTCAAGGCGTGGGCCCTTCACTCCTCCAAGATATATCCGGACCACTCGAGCGCGCAATCGCATACGTGCTGCTGTTTGGCGCTCTTCGCTGGGGCCATTGTCGTATCTTATCTCACGCATTCAAACGAAGCGTGTGGCGACAATGGCGACGGCTCGCGGTTTGCTCTTCGGTGCTCAGCAACGTTTACCGATCGACGATCGTTGAAACGCGCGTGCGGGCGTGGTGCACTTTAAATGTGCGAGTGGAGTTCATGGACGCTGCCGGGCGATGGCATCTGCTGGAGAACGCGTCTGCTGCTCGCATCCGATCGGGCGAGTACGAAATCACCCTGAGCGACGTGCCGCACACGTGGCCAGTGTCGGTCGGCTTGTTCGACGGTGCCTTGCTTCGCGTGGATGGCCGCGAAACCAAGGAAGTCGTCGGCACTCGTCGGGAACGAAACGTCCTCATCCTGGAGGCAAAAACACAGTCGAGCCGGCCCTAGTCCTACGCCTCTGACCCCACTGTCAGCAGCGACGCTTCGAGCGCGGCGGGGCGGCCAAAGTAGTAGCCCTGCAATAGGTCGCACCCGGCATCGAGGAGAACGTCGCGCTGGTCAGCGCTTTCGACGCCCTCTGCAATGACCGTCTTTCGCAGCCGATGACAGACGTTGATCATCGAGCGAACCATCTTTTTCTTAGCGGGGTCGTGATCCACACCGCGAACGACCGAGATGTCCAGTTTGACGAACTCTGAATCGAGCTCTTGAAACGTATTCGACTCGCCGGGCTCCGCTCCCAAGTCATCAATCGCAAAGCGAAAACCCAGGGCGCGCAAGCGGGCGATACGCTCTTGAACATCGCTCACTTGCTCGAACGAAGCGCGGTCAGTGAGCTCCAGCACGACGCGCGCTGCCACGCGCGTGAGCGGAGCGTTTGGCAAATACAGCGCCGGATCCATCAGATCCTCGGGATGTAGATTCACGAACACGCACGAGCTCCTCGCGATCCGTTCCGCGCCGAGCGCTACGAGATCCCGAACGGCTCTGCCGACGTCGTGAACGCGACGAACCCTTTCGGCGGCCTTCAGCAAGGCACTCGGATGCTGCAAAATCGGTTCCGCGCTGCGTAGCAGTGCCTCGTAGCCGAACGTGCGACCGTCGTTGGCTTGGACGACCGGTTGATACGCTATCCAAACGGACTGCAATGCCCGGTCGAGTGTCGATTGGATGCCCGCGTGGTCGCCCACGTAGAAGGAACCGCTGCCAGATTCTTGGACACATTCCCGCTTTAGGCGCGCCATGCGTCCGACGTTGACTGCCCGGTCGATGACGGCGCGAAAGCGCCCGATTTCGAGAGGTTTGATGAGGTATTGAAACGCTCCGTACTGAACTGCGGCCGCTGCGGTCTTCAGATCCGGGTGCCCGGTGATCAACACGACGGGGAGATCCAAATCATGCTCGCGCACCGCATGCAGTAACTTGATGCCGCTCATTTCCGGCATCTGGATGTCGCAGACCAGCACGTCGAAGCCGCGAAGGGCGAGCTCCGCAAGCGCCCCTGCTCCGCTATTCGCCACTCTGAGCTCGATGCCAGGCGCCGCCAGCGCCCTTGCCAACATACTAAGGATTCGGTCGTCATCATCGACCAGTAGGATCGCCGATCCTTCAAGGCCGGCTACATCGCCCATTGCTTAGATATAGCATAATTCAGCCTTGAATCACGGTGGTGTGACCGAGCGCAGCCCAAGACCACTCTGTCCTCGGACGCACTACGCCAGTCGCAGACTGCCACGATCAGGCCCGCGAGGAACCGACAACACTGCACAGGTTGGACGCGGACTGGGCCAGCCAGGGTTAGTATTTTGTTCTCTGCTCAATAAAATCTTGGTGCTCGCCGCCACTCAGGCAACGGCGAAGCCGAGTGCAGGAGGTGACTGTGCGGTGACCTGTAGCGGTGCGAGACCCACCCGTAGTGGCGCGGCGCGGTTCTCCGCTCGGCTCCAATCCTTCAAACGAAATGCGAATAGGCAGTCTGGGAGGGGGCTCCCTGGCCTCGCAAACGGGTATCCCTGAAGTAGGTCGCAGCCGAGCCCGACCACGACGTCTCGCTCCAGGGCGCTCTCGATTCTTCGCCGACGTGTCTGGCAGAGATCGACTATCGAGCGCACGATCCTGCATCACGCGTAGCATCACAGCGTCGTCGTCGACGATGGGATTCGCGTCTTCTCCGAGGCAGAGAGCCCCTGACGTATTCCCCACTCAACGCTAGCATCGGCCGTTCCGTTCCGCTGTCGTCGTCGTTGCCGCGGAGAGAAGAATTTCGCGCTGCGCGCCACGGTCCACGCCCGCCCCAATGGAACCGATTGCCAATATTGCGAGGAGGAGCTGTTTCACAACCTCCGCACGCAGGATCTCCTGTCGCCCGCGACGTTTGCCAGCATCGAATATTCTCGCTGCCGCCGCTCGTCGCTGGGGCCACGGTGTGCGCGGTGCCAGCGAGCGGAGTCCCCGACGCACTGGGGGCCTCGGTAGGCGACCCGCACCGCGACCTGCGACGGCGTCAGCTACGATTTGCCTGATCTTCGTCGAAACGACCCTTAGTCAAAGGGGGCGGACGACCTCGACG